>NZJL01000023.1 GCA_002692165.1 Porticoccaceae bacterium | reverse complement strand
TTTTTTAGCCATTCCATATTCCTTGTATCATCATAATTTTCGTTGAGTTTGGCTGAAATATCAAAGTAGTTTTCAATTTTGGAGCTATGCCGACGAGTCTTGGTGCCGAAATTACGACTACCCTGTTAGTCAATCACGTTTCGTTCAGAACCTTAAAGCAAGATTGGATTTTGGTCAAACAGCATACCAGTTGGGAAGTAATTTAATGACTAGAACCATTGGTTTCGACTAAACTGATGACATAGTTAGGTTGAGGCGCAGTTGCTTGGCGTAAAAGATCTTTCACTGAATCATTTCTTGATTGAGTCCGAAACTATTTAATTATGGAACCCGGCAAATGAAGTACGATAAAAATAGCGATCTAGTTACTCTAAATCGAACCCAAGTATCTTTTCGAGAATTGAAGCCGGGATTTGGAGCAGAGATAATTAATTCGGACCTAAGAAATATCACCCCCGAAGCGGCACGTGATCTAGTCAGAATTTTTCATCGACATGGGGCGTTGCTGGTTAGGAATCAAGATTTAAATCCGGATGAACTTGAGTCTTTTCTCAGCGCATTTGGAGAGCTCGAAGAGCATACACTCAAGGAGAACTGTCTCGAGGGACATCCTTTCATTTACATATTATCAAACAGACTTGTGGATGGAAAACCCATCGGCGCGCACAATGATGGAATTGGATGGCACACCGATTACTCATACCGAGAAGAACCCGTCATGTGCACGATGCTTTATGCAAAAGAAGTACCTGCAGAGGGCAGTGACACAATCTTTGCTGACTTGTGCGCGGCCTACAAGGACCTGAGTAGACTCAAGCAAGAGAAGTTGAACGACTTAACACTGCATCACAGCTATAAACATTTTATGGAAACTCGCGTCTATAACCAAACTAAGATTAATAGTAAAATCGAACAGGAAAATCCCGATGTCTATCATCCTTTGATTCGAACACATCCAGTTGACGGTAGAAAAGCATTGTGGGTAAGCACCGGTACGGTCACCGAAATAGTTGGCATCCCTAACCCTGAAGGGCTCAATCTTCTCGAAGAATTGGTGGAATTCGTCACCCAAGAAAAATTTACTTTCCGTCATAAATGGCAAGTGGGCGATGTATTAATCTGGGATAATCGCTGCACTCTTCACACTGGCACACTATATGATGACACGAAATATATTCGAGAAATGCATAGATTATGGGTTAAGGGCGATAAGCCTTTTTAACCACCCCCCGTATGTTTTACAAATCCCAACAACTGTTTTATGACTTAGATTCATCTCATAAGGAGAGACAATGGCTAGATTACCCCTTGTCAAAGTGGACGAAATTAATGATCCGGAAATTCTAGGAATTTTCGCATGGGTCATTGAAATGGAAGGAAAAGTGCCCAATCACTTTGCAATTGAAATGAATTTTCCAGAATTAATGAAAAGTAAGCTTGGTTTTACAAAAGTCCTCTGGGAAACAGGTGAACTTTCCATGGATGAGATCCAACATGTCGGCATCTTGATCTCCAAGGCCAACAACTGTCGATATTGTACCGGCGCGTTTTGTACTATCTTGGTGCATGGATTGGACGGAGACAAAAGTTACGCAGAACAATTAGTGACGGACGGATCCGTCTCAATCACCGATCATCGTTTATTAGCAATTGTAGATTTTGCCGGAAAAGTAAATGAGAATGCGTCCACAGTTAACGACGAAGATATAGAGAATATCAAAAGCCATGGATTGACAAATAAAGGGGTAATACAGCTCATTCACCTCGTCAGTGATTTCGCATCGTATAACAGACTAAATTTGGCGCTCGATACTGATTATGATTATGCTTCTTTTGGAAATATTTATGACGCCTAGTCTTTATCAAGGCTGCCATCCTTATGCACCACAAGCGATGAAGATAAGGCATGTTTTTGTATTATTTTTTCTATTGGGGATAGGGCTATGATTTGTTTTCTTTCAAGATCTGCCCAATTCGTCTAAATTCACGACTATTTGGCGGTGGCTATCTCGAAGATTCATGCCAAATTGAATGAGGCGCCTTCTTGGCAAAAATGACCGGTACCTTTTATGTCTAAACCTACTGCCATTCTTATAGTACTGTTACTTGTTTTTGCATTGCCAGTAGAAGTTCGTGCGCAACATTCCGGACTTGGCCAGACAGAACAGATCGCAGGCAACAACATTAATCTATCCTTAAGCACTAATAATGGTGACATCGACTTTTTGAGAGTGAAAGAAGCTTTTAAACTAAAGCCGAACCTCGAAAATGGACAGGTCGCATTGGAATGGGTAATAGCCGACGGCTATTATCTCTACAAAAAGCAACTCCAGTTTCAAATCGAAACCGGCAGGGGTCCTGCTGAATTGGAGGTTACTCTGCCACCCGGCACTCTGAAATCCGATGATTTTTTTGGGGACGTTGAGGTTTACTATAATCAATTAATTGCCCGCTCAAAATTCTCAGGAATTCAAGACTCAAACTTAATTGTCAGATCGCAAGGATGTGCAGACTTGGGACTTTGCTACCCCCCTCTGACCCAAAAATTTACCTATAATATTGTTTCATCTCAATTTGAAGAGATTACCAGCGATTTACTCACCCCAACCAACCAAAATGCCCTGGTGGATTCGAGTTTAAACTCTGATTTTTCCGATGATCACGCTAGGTCTGACTTTGCGACAAGTTCTAATGCACTTATGATTTTTTTTGCTTTTATCGGCGGCATGACGTTGAATTTAATGCCCTGTGTATTTCCCGTTTTGGCGCTTAAACTTCTGGGGTTAGTAAACGCAAATTCTTTATCCCCCGCAAATCGACGCAATCATGGTATTGCATATACTGCAGGAATCCTAGTCTGTTTTTTAGCGATAGCTTCTTTGATGTTGGGACTGCGAGCTGCCGGCGAGACACTTGGTTGGGGATTTCAACTGCAGTCACCTTGGGTGGTCGGCCTTCTAGTTTACTTGTTTGTCATCCTGGGCCAGAGTATGTCGGGTTATGTGGAATTTACCCCAAGTTGGATTAATTCCGGTCAACGCTTAACACAGCAAACTGGACACACCGGCTCATTTTTCACAGGCATGCTAGCAGTGGTAGTAGCAACTCCATGTACAGCCCCATTCATGGGCACCGCTGTCGGCTTTGCTTTGGTGCAATCATCAATAGTCGCTGTGATGATATTTTTGTCTTTGGGTTTAGGCATGGCTTTTCCGTTCTTATTGACTGCCTATATTCCGCGCTTTGCCCGAACCTTGCCGCGACCGGGGCCTTGGATGGCAACTTTCAAAGAGGTTATGGCGTTTCCACTCTATGCGACGGCAGTCTGGCTGTTATGGGTTGCCGGAAGACAAACCAGCGAGAGCGGGATGGCAATGATCGCTTTGGGATGTGTCCTAATTTTTTTAGCGTTGTGGCTATGGCGCAGACAGAGCAGCAGAAGTCGCTTTTTTTCGATTATAATTTTATTTCTGGCTCTGGGAATCTTGACTGGTCCTTGGATGCAAAAAACTGCTATTGAAAACCAGGAACATCTTAGCAATGCATACTCTGCTGAACGAGTTTCAGAGTTTCGGGCTCGAGGCCAGTCTGTGTTCGTTAATCTCACCGCGGATTGGTGTATTACATGTATGACAAACGAAAAATTAGCGCTTTCACGTTCTTCTGTTTTGAAAACATTTTCCGAACAGAAAATAGCCTATTTGGAGGGTGATTGGACCAACAGTGACCCTCGGATCACCGCGTTGTTGCGGAAATTCAATCGCAGCGGAGTACCCCTTTACCTTCTTTACCCTGCAGACACGACCCTGAAGCCCATGATATTGCCACAAATATTGACCCAAACCATAATTCTCGATGCCATAGAGGAATTGAGAGAAAAAGAGGCCGCCTTGCTTATTAATGCAGACTCGATGAACTGACCCGCGCAGAAAACATCAAAACTCTTCAGTCGTCGGTCACTGAAAAGGTCGTCAGAAAAACCTATCGTCCGGCACCGCCGGCTTTGACTAGGTGTCTATCCAGTGTACTNAAACCAATTAGAGAGCGCATATGAGCGAATGGCTGCAGGGCTAAAAAATTGGATATTCCACACACAAAGTACGTTAATATGTTTAGTTAATCTTTTTAATCTGAGCCGATAATACTGTTCCCTATACGGCCAAGTGCTTTAAAATAAGATCATCGGAAAGATCAGACATCTGTCCTGATGCTACGAACGATCCCTTTTCCATCAATCTAAACTCTTGACCCACTGTTTTAGCAAACGCCAGTTTCTGCTCCACCAAAAGCACGGTTACGCCATCTCGGTTGTTTAATGTCGAGATGACCTCGCCAATTTGCNTGACTATATTGGGTTGAATACCCTCACTNGGTTCATCAAGTATCAATAGATTGGGGTCGCTTACCAGTGCGCGTCCAATTGCTAACTGCTGTTGCTGACCTCCGGAGAGATCGCCTCCACGTCGTTCCAGCATTTCATCCAATACTGGAAACAATTCAAAAATTTTGCGCGGAATCTTTTTGATGCTATCCGATCTTGCCGCCAAACCCACTCGAAGGTTTTCGGATACCGTCAACATTGGAAAAATATCCCGCCCTTGCGGAACATAAGCGATGCCATTTTGCGCACGATCAGATACAGATTTATTTGTGAAGTCCTGATCACCTAGAATAATTTGACCTGAACTTATAGGCAATAAACCCATCAAACATTTAAGTAAAGTGGTCTTCCCCNCGCCGTTCCGCCCAATCACTGANACACAAGAACCTTTTTTGATACTCAGATCCAAATTCCAAAGAATTTGAGTGCCACCATAGTGCTGATCAACAGAATTTAACTCGATCATAGGCCCTCCCCAAGGTAAACCTCCAAGACGGCGGGATTATTTTGAATATCAGACATTGTTCCTTGAGCCAAGAGTTGTCCCTGATGCATCACAGTAACGGTTCTTGCGATACTTCTTATGAATTCCATATCATGCTCGACCACCAAAATAGTTCGGTCGCCAGCCAAAGAAGTAAGTAACTCGGCAGTCCTCTCTGTCTCATAGGGTGTCATGCCAGCCGCGGGCTCATCAACCAACATTAATTGCGGATCGGCAATTAACAACATGCCAATTTCTAGCCACTGTTTTTGTCCGTGTGATAGTCCTCCAGCCAAGCTCCTTAAATGTTGCTCCAGTCCGATGATTTTCAGGATGTCATGAATTAGCGCGATGTCGTTCTCCGACTGCCGTGAGGTCAATGCATCTAAAACTCCTTTCCTACCCTGCATTGCTAGCTCCAAATTTGAGAAGACGTTTTGGTTTTCAAACACTGTAGGATGCTGAAATTTTCTTCCGATTCCCAATTGGGCTATCTCGGTCTCATTTCTACCCAACAGATCAACGGTCTGACCAAAGTAAACTGATCCCGAGTCCGGTTTTGTTTGGCCGGTGATTACATCCATGAGGGTTGTCTTACCTGCTCCATTCGCTCCTATGAGGCATCTAAGTTCCCCGTCGCTCACATAAAGATTCAAGTCATCGAGTGCTTTAAAACCATCAAAACTGACCGTTAATCCCTCAACGTAAAGGATCACCGAGTGAGATAAATCCAATTTTGGACGCCCACGCCCCAAATGCTCTTGTGTGGGAATCAAAGATCGTTTTCGCTCACCGGAATCATTTAACATTTTATTTTAACTCGCTCTTCGATTGCTTTGTGACGCGCGACCAATTATCTTTCAGAGCTCCTGCTAACCCAGTCGGGAGAAAAATAGTAACAAGAACAAATAAAGCCCCAAGTGCAAATAGCCATTCATCCGGAAAAATAGCGGTAAACTTGGTCTTTGCATAATTAACGACGACTGCCCCAACTACGGCTCCATAAAGAAAGCCCCTGCCGCCAACTGCAACCCAGACAACCACTTCTATCGAATTCAGTGGCGAGAATTCGCCGGGATTAATAATTCCAACCTGAGGCACATATAGTGCACCCGCAACTCCGGCTAATATGGCAGAGAAGACGAAGAGTGATACTTTATAGCTTTCAGTTTTATATCCCAAGAAGCGAGTCCTCTCCTCAGCATCCCTAATCGCACAAATTACCTTTCCAAACTTAGATTGAGTGATCAGCAGGCATAAACAATAGGCAATCGACAAGGTGAGAGCTGTGCATAAAAAAAGCCCGACACGAACTCCATCGGATTGCAAGTCGAATCCTAAGATATCCTTAAAATCCGTAAGGCCGTTATTACCTCCAAAGCCCATCTCATTCCTGAAAAAGGCAAGCATAAGAGCATATGTTAATGCCTGAGTCATTATAGAGAGGTAAACACCAGTGACTCGCGATCTAAAGGCAAGCCAACCAAATAGAAAAGCAAGTATTCCAGGCACACAAACCGTAGCCAGCATCGCATACCAAAAGTGATCAAAACCAAACCAAAACCAAGGTAACTCAGTCCAATTTAAAAACACCATGAAATCAGGGAGCAAAGAGTCGCCATAAACGCCACGGTCGCCAATTTGGCGCATTAAATACATACCAATGGTGTAACCTCCCAAGGCAAAAAATGCGCCATGTCCGAGGCTTAAAATGCCGCAATATCCCCAAACAATGTCAACAGAAAGCGCCAGAATTGCATAACATAAGTACTTCCCCATTAGGGTTATCGTGAAGGCACTGACGTAGAAGAAAGAATCTTCAGGTAAGATCAGATTGCATGCTGACACCGAAATTGAAACAAGGAAAATTATCGATAAAAAGATATAAGCATGTTTCGTCTTATCTCTCAAAAACAACCGACTGTTAAACTCTAACATTATCTTGCAGCCCTGCCGCGCTGGGGGAAGAGACCGCTAGGTCGTATCTGAATGAAAAGAACGATGAATACTAAAACAAAAATATTTGAGAGAACTGCGCCCACGGCCGGCTCCAAAAACTTATTCATTACCCCGAGACTAAACCCACCCACAAGCGTTCCGTATAAATTGCCAACTCCACCAAAAACCACCACCATAAAAGAGTCAATAATGTATGCTTGCCCAAGGTTTGGCCCAACATTTGTAATTTGACTCAGAGCTACACCCGCTAGACCTGCGATGCCAGAGCCCAATCCGAACGTCATAGCGTCAACTCTATCTGTTTTTATGCCCAAGGATTTCGCCATTTCGCGATTCTGAGAGACNGCGCGCACGTGCAATCCAAGTTCTGTCTTTCTTAAAAGGAGCTGTAAACAAGCGAAAATAATTAAGGCAAAAATTAGTATATAAAGACGATTGTAAGTCAAAGAAAAAATCGGATTTATTTCTAGAGATCCGCTTAACCAATCGGGATTTACGACTTGCCGATTCAATGGCGAAAATAAAGTACGAACTGCCTGTTGGAGTATCAGACTCACTCCGAATGTGGCCAACAAAGTCTCGAGGGGTCGGCCTCGCAAAAACCTGATAACGAATCGCTCAATTAAGATGCCGACACTTCCAGAGACAAGAAAGGCACAAGGAATCGCCAGGAATATCGAATATTCAATATCGTTGGGCATACATTGCTGAACCACATAAGTCGTGTATGCCCCCAGCATGATCAATTCTCCATGAGCCATATTTATGACGCGCATTACCCCAAAGGTAATTGCCAGGCCCATGGCGATCAAGAGCAGCACGGATCCGAGGCTGAGGCCGTAATAAACCCGCTCAGCTAATCCATAAAGTTTATTCTTAAACAGGATCCCAGAATGAACACTTTGAATTTTTTTAAGAACCTGGTGATTCTGCTCAATCTGAACCCCGGTTTTATGACGATCTAAAATCAGTGACAACGTATTGAAAACCAGTGGCTCCAAATTTCCACTCATCTCATCAAGCGCGCTCAACCGAACCTCTGGCACTATGGAGTTACTGAGATTGTTGATGGCTATCGCTAGATTTATCAAGCTAAGGATGGTGGTATCCGTCTCTTTTTGCTTGACCTCAGACAAGAGAATAATATTTTCGTCAGTCAAATTATTTAAAATATTTTCAACTGCTTTTTTGCGGAGACTCGCATCTTTACTTCCGATGGTAATTCGGGAAATTATCTGCCGAATCTGAATTCTTAGTTTATTGTTCACCCTAATCTTTTTAAGTGCTTTTTTTTCGACCACGGGTAATATCTCACCCGTCACTGCATCCACCACAGAGATTTCCCCTGCGCTGCTCGAGACAATAATGACGAGTTTTTTGTCACTTTTTTGAAACTGGAGATTGCCTTCGAGCATCGCCCGAAGCATGGGCAGGGCGAATTCGCGTGAGTCTTCAAGATTTACTATCAGACTTGGCATTTTTTTCAGTTTGGCGCCTACTAATTCTGCAGATTTAATCCTTAACTCATTTTCCCAAGGTTGTGAGGCAACAGCTATCCCACTGGCAAGTAACCAAAAAAGACAAATCAAAACTCTTGGAAATATAATCACAGACGAAAATTTTAACCTTGACTATGAGGTTTGACAATTACTGGCAAAAAAGACTGACTTGCAGCCCGCTCCAGAATTGGTAACGATATTGCAAAAGGAGCGTATATTTCTGTCAACCAAAAAACGGACAATTCGCTGTAGCGACCTAGGAAGTGGCGCTTAAAAATTCTGTCCGGAACACTTTGCTGTTTTAGTGTTGTAGTTACCGCAGTTCACGGGCTTAGTCCAATCAGCTATCAGATCTTTTGAAGCTGGAAGAAAGTCAGACCAAGCATCTCCTATCACGGTGCCATGTGTTTCCCAGACAGTTTCAATTTGCCCATCCGCCTGAATTTCTCCAATTAAAACCGGCTTCGACAAGTGATGATTTGTATTCATCACCGCAATCCCTCCGGTTAAGTTCGGCGTTGTTAGTCCAAGCATCGCTTGCTCTACAGCGTCCACGTCAGTGCTGTTAGCTTTTTCAACTGCCTGCACCCACATATTGAATCCAATATAAGTAGCCTCCATTGGGTCATTCGTCACGCGGTCCTCGTCTTTGATAAAGATCTTCCATTTTTCGATAAACTCCTCGTTTTCCTCACTTTCAACGCTCTGAAAATAGTTCCAGGCTGCCAGATGCCCCACAAGAGGTCTGGTGTCCAGGCCCGAGAGCTCTTCTTCACCGACCGAAAACGCTACCACGGGTATGTCTTCGGCAGAGATCCCCTGATTTCCTAACTCCTTGTAAAAAGGCACGTTGGCATCCCCATTTATTGTGGAGACGACGCCAGTCTTTTTACCAGCGCTTCCAAATTTCTTAATATCAGACACGATCCCTTGCCAATCAGAGTGCCCAAAAGGGGTGTAGCTGATCATGATGTTTTCTTTTGCTACACCACTCGATAAAAGGTAGGCCTCCAGTATTTTGTTTGTTGTACGGGGATAAACATAGTCAGTGCCGGCCAAAACCCAGCGTTCAACTCCTATATCATCCATGAGGTACTTCACAGCCGGAATGGCCTGCTGATTGGGAGCTGCACCGGTATAGAAGACGTTCTTTGAGGATTCTTCGCCTTCATATTGAACTGGATAAAACAGCAAGCCGTTTAACTCTTCAATCACTGGAAGCACTGACTTACGGGACACCGAAGTCCAACAACCAAAGATCACGTCTACCTTCTTCTGGGAAATTAATTCCCGAGTCTTTTCCGCGAACAATGGCCAATTTGATGCAGGATCAACCACAACAGCCTCAAGCTTTTTTCCAAGCAAACCTCCTGCCTTGTTCTGCTGCTCTACCATCATCAAAACAGTGTCTTTGAGCGTGGTCTCAGAAATTGCCATGGTCCCTGAGAGCGAGTGGAGCACCCCCACCTTAATCGTGTCATCGGCGTTTGAAAAGCTTTGTGAACCGAAGCACAAAAATGCGAAAATTAATGTTTTGTTTAAAAAATTGTTGATATTCATAGTTAAGCCCTTTGATGTGAAAGCTCTGGTGATTAATAGTTTGTGGAAAGCAAAGGCCTCACAGATCGATATTATTTAAGCGCCTCTGACGCAAAGTTTTCGAAGTATCCACTTAATACGTTCTTATCCGAACCCACCTCCATTATGGGGAGCAAATTATCAGAAACTATGTGTTAGGAACAGTGAAACTGAGCAAGTAGATCGTGGCGGAGAGAGAGGGATTCGAACCCTCGATACGCTGTTAACGCATACACACTTTCCAGGCGTGCGCCTTCAACCACTCGGCCACCTCTCCGAAAACCTTAACTTGATCCATCTCATTAGATGAGGTCCAGTTTTGGAGGGACTCTATCGAAAGCCAACCCAAAAATCAATGAACCTTCTTTGACCAAAAAGAGCTATCTGATCCCGCTGAGGTTGTGCCGTTATTGCCGGACGAGCCTGAAGCCATAGCAATAATCTTTTTTGGTGCTCCTAATTGGATTTATATCTATGCCTCCTCGCCGCAAATAACGAGCGCAGACTGTCAGCACTTGTGGCTTACACGTCTCCAATAAGTCATAAAAGATTTGCTCAACACACCGCTCATGAAAGTCCTGATGGAGCCGGTAGGAAACAACGTATGCAAGTAAACTAGCCTCCTCAATCTTGGGGCCATTGTAATTTACAAAAAGAGAGCCCCAATCCGGTTGATTTGTTACTGGACAATTGGTTCTCAAGAGATGTGTATAAAGAGTCTCTTCTATTTCTTTACCCTGATGGAACTTGAGAAGCCTCGCATCCACGCCCTCCGAAACCGATGACAAATCTAAATTATCTATGCACTTGCCCGTCAACTCAGAGATTGGACGGTGAAGATCATATTTATCCAACGTAAATAATTTTACACCAATCGGAGCCCCAACTAGATGGGATAAATCTCTATTCAGAATTTTTGAAACGTCTGACCATGACGCAATTCGTCGTTGATTAAAATTATTCAGGTATATTTTTAAGGATTTTGACTCAACAATATTATCACTGTTATGCGGTATGGAAAATTCACCAATTGCAACTTGCGGCAACCCATCCATATTTAACCAAGATAGCTCGAACGCAGTCCATAAATCTTCTCCGAAGATGCGGCTGAATGAGGATCGATTATCTGATTGCAGCCGAGATATGGGTAAAAGCAATTCAGACGCTGGAGCAATCCCAGCAGCCTTATCTTCATCTAGCAAGTTATTGGAAAAATCCATAATCAACTGCGCAAACTGGAGCTGTGTTCCAGTTGCCTTAAAGTGAAAAAAAATAAAATGATTATAGATATCCCCACCATGAA
>NZJL01000022.1 GCA_002692165.1 Porticoccaceae bacterium | reverse complement strand
GTCGGCGGTCTGCTCGACGCTATTCTGACTCGTCCTGTTAGTTCTGTTGCCCCTATGCGGGGCGTTTATGTCGCTTTTTGTGACATTGATGGCATGCTAAAAGACGATTCTATTTTGTACAAGTTCTCCGAGGAAAATAATCTGCTATTGCCGTCTGATATTGATCACAGTCCACATTTCGATTCCACGCGAGAACAATTGGGGATTCATAAGTGTGATGTCGCTATTCGAGAGTGCACTGATGAATTGTCAGGCCTTGCTTTTCAAGGTCCACTTTCAGCGACTGTTTTAGATGTCATGGGCTTTGATAACGTGGAACTTNTCAAGCCTTTTGAGGTCGTCGAAGTTCCATTTGCCGGTTCTGTAATTTACTTGGCTCGGATGGGTTTCACCGCGGATTTGGGTTATGAATGTTGGTTTGAACCCTCCATGGCTCACGAATTTTCTACGCGTATTGAACGGGTGCGCAGAAAGCTAGGAAAAAACATCCCCCGGATATGGTCCTAATGCGTTGGAAGTTTGTCGTTTAGAAGGTGGTTTCGTCGTCGCTGGATGGGATTTTGCAACAGAACTGGATCTAGATCTGAGTTTTAAGCGCTCACCATTCGAAGTAGGATTGGGTTGGATGGTAGACCTAAAAAGTCAGAATTTTATTGGAAAAGCAGCTTTAGAAACAAAGCAGAAAAACGGGCAGAGTTGGGCCATTAGAACGATACAGGTAGAGACTAACCTCGACCTGGTAAGCGGTTGCGAACTCTTCACGCGCATTAACGATGAGAAAGTAAGTATTGGAACAGTTAGTTGTTCTGCATGGTCTTGGGGTTTGGAAAAGCTTATCGGAAATGCATCGATCTCATCGAAGTATAAAGAACTTGCAGAAGCCATTTTGGTAACAAATGGGGTCGAATATAGAGTCATTCTTGGTCGTGGGCCTCATCTGGATTTGGTTCGACGGTGCCAAGCTCCTGCCGAAATAGAAAAAGTTTTGTAAGATCAAAGATAATGCTCGAAGCCACACGAAGGAGCGCGATGGACTAGTAACAAGCAAAATTAGCGACCGACTATTTCGGGCGAGCGCAGTTGTATAAGATGGGTTACACTGCATTTGTGTTTATTTGCCCGAAGATTCGGGTTTTAATTTTTAGATGACCTCGTTTCATTTGTTCAAGATATAAAATCTCCCGCATGAGAAGATAGGGAGAAAGCTTATCAAAAAGCCAAAATGTCGGGAAAATTGGCTGAAGTTGCACTATTTAGTTGAGTTAGCATGAAAGCATATGATGCGATTGTTATCGGAGCTGGCCACAATGGCCTTACCCACGCCGCTTTTCTGGCCAAAGCTGGGCTGAAAGTCTTGGTTCTAGAGAAGAACGATTACATTGGAGGCGCTACTGCTAGCCTTGAATTGCATAGAGATTGGCGATATTCCAATTGCTCTTACGTCTGCAGTCTATTTAGACCCGAGATATATCAGGCTCTCGATCTAGGCCGCCATGGTCTTGAGGTGGTTCCTCTACAGGGGAGTGTCACGTTCAAGCAGGACGGGGATTTCTTTGGCAGTTATCATCAGGCTGATTTAAGGCGAAGAGAGATTTCGAGGCACTCTAAACGCGATGCAGATGCTTCGATAAGATTCGATGCGGATCTTATGAAATGGTGTCGGTTGATCAGAGGATTCCTGCTGCGTACGCCTCCCGATCCCTCATCCTTTAGGATTCGCGATGCGATGGAGTTCGCTTATCTTCTCAAAAGTTTCCACAATCTTAGTGAGAATCAAATATATGAATTTATCCGATTCTTCACCATGTCGATTGCTGAATACCTCGATCAGTATTTCGAAAATGATACCATTTTGGCGCATTTTTCGGGTGGGAGTATTATCGGCACTGGTCTTGGCGTCTACTCGCCCGGGACAGCCTATGTATTGCTTCATCATGCGATGGGCGATGTCGATGGAAATGTGGGTTCTTGGGGTTTCGCTCGTGGCGGCATGGGTTCAGTTTCGGCTGCACTGGCTTCGTCGTTTCTTGCTGTCGGTGGCGAGATTCGCACTAGTGCTGAGGCTGTTAAGATTGCTGTAGAGAGAGGTCGGGCAACAGGGGTCGTCTTAGCCACCGGTGAAGAGTTATCGGCGCGAGCAGTGATCTCGAACCTCGATGCCAAAAGAACCTTCTTGGGTCTGTTTGATCCCGGCGAATTGCCGGACGATCTTGTGCGGCGAGCAAAGAATTTTAAGATTCGAGGGTCCTCCGGAAAGGTTAATATTGCCCTGGACGGTATGCCTGATTTTCCTGCCTTGCCCAATGAATCACCGCTCACTCTTGGCCATATGCACTTCACTGACACGTTGGAACGCCTCGAGAGAGCCTATGATGACTGGAAGGATGACAGATGGTCGCGAGATCCCTATGTCGATATGGTGATACCGACGCAATATGATCCCACCATGTCACCTCCAGGAAAGCACATGATGTCAGTGTTTGTCCAATACTGTCCTGTGGAAGCAGAAGGTGGATGGACCGATGCTAAAAGGGACGCATTTGGGGCAACGGTGATCGATCAGATAGCCGACTACAGTCCTAATTTTAAAGATTTGGTGCTTCATGCTGAGATACGCACGCCACGAGAGCTTGAGGCAGAAGTGGGACTCACAGAGGGTAATATTTTTCAGGGGGAGTTAACACTTGACCAGTTGATGTTCAACCGTCCGTTTCCCGGCTATGCCCAATACCGAGGCCCAGTTAAAAATATGTATATGTGTAGCTCCTCAAATCACCCGGGGGGAGGAGTAATGGGTGCTCCCGGAGCCAATTCGGCGCGGGAAGTATTACTGGATTTTGGTAAATCCAGTAGCACTCCAGAGGACTTTGGAGATGACTAATCGTCCTTTAGCAATAGTGATTGGTGCCGGGCATAATGGAATGGTTTGTTCAAATTATTTGGCATTAGCAGGTTACCAAGTTAAAGTTTTGGAGGCGCGACAGTCGATTGGCGGAAGCGCCGCAACGATAGAATTTGCTCAGGGCTTTCAAGCTCCTGGGCTCATTAATTCTGCCTATGGATTGAATAAGAAAATCTATAAGGATCTTAAATTATCGCCCCGAGATGGCTTGCCCTCAGAAAACATTGATTGCATTGCGCTGAATCTGAAGGGAGAGCATTTGACTTTGACTCCCGATAATATGTCAGGAGTAAATATTTCCCAAAAAGACCTCTGCGCCTACAGAAACTTTAAGAAAGAGTTCANGGGTTATGCNAATGCGCTNAATCAACTAATGACCGACAGACCCCCNCGCCTNAAGGATATGGATCGGAAGGATAAGTTTTCTTTAGCGAGACTCGGTTGGAGTCTTCGTTTCGGGTTGGGCAAAAATTCAATGCGCGAATTTCTTCGGGTGGGAGGGATTAATATATTTGACGTTCTTAATGAGCACTTTGATAACCCGCATATCAAGGCCACGTTAGCTGTGGATGCAATAATGGGACAACGCATGGGTCCGCGTACACCAAATACTGTTCTAACTTACATCCAACGAGTTTGGGCTCAGACGCATGCGGCTCCTCAACTCTCGTCAGCGACACACATATTAGAAGCGCTTCACGACTCAGCAGAATCGGCGGGTGTGCACTTTAGGCCGAATTCAAAGGTAAGACGGGTGCTGGTAGACAGAGGCCGTGCAGTTGGGGTGCAATTAGAGTCGGGGGAAGAGATCACAGCGTCGATTGTGGTATCCAATGCGGACGCTAAAACGACATTTCTCCAACTCGTGGGAACGCATGAATTAGACGCTATGTTCTGCCACAGAATTGATCGTGTTCGTTGTGAAGGTAATGTGGCGAAGATCTATTATGCTGTCAAGCGGTTACCTCAATTTGCAAATCTTGAGCAGAAAAATCTACGCTACAGGCTCCTGATTGCTCCGGACCAGCAGTATGTGGAGCATGCGTTTAATCATGTTAAGTATGGAGAGTATTCTGAGAATCCTGTTCTAGAGTTTACAGTTCCAAGCTTGGTTAATCCCGCGTTGGCACCCGAGGGATTCCATGTTATTGCAGTCTCGGCGGCGTATGCGCCTTATACTCCCAAGATGGGTTGGAATAGCCTCAAATCTTCTTATCTAAATGGTATTACGTCGAAGATAGAGCAATATGCTCCGGGTTTTGCCAAGAGTGTGGAGGTGAGTAAATTACTGACGCCTGCAGATTTGGAAGAACAATATAATAACATCGGAGGCCATTGGCATAATGGCGAACTGAGCCTAGATCAATCATTTATGATGCGTCCAGTATTTGGAGCTTCGCAATATGACACCCCTATAAAGGGACTTTTNCTGTGTGGCGCTTGCACNCATCCCGGGGGAGGCATAACAGGTGTGCCTGGCCATAATGCGGCAAAGCGAATTCTTGAGCTTGGAGGGCGTGTTTAATGCGATCACAATCTTTAGAATCTAGCCCGAACCACGCAGATTGGAAGCAAGTTTTAATTCCCACTCCTTTCCAAGTCCGGACAGATAGTTATTCTCTTACTCAAGATTGGACGTCTTGGAATGGGTATAAAACGGCAAGAATTTACGACACTCTTGCCTCGGAATACTTTGCTATTCGCAGCACTTGTGGTGTGATGGATCTAACGCCGATGGAAAAGTATCGAGTGAGTGGTCCCGATGCNCTGATTTTCCTAAACAGGTTGGTCACGAGAGATATATCAGGGCTTCAATTCAACCGTGTTACATATGTGGTGTGGTGTAATGACGAGGGAAAGGTTCTTGATGATGGGACTATTTTTAGCCTTGGCGAGGGTCATTATCGACTTTGCTCCCAGCATCATCAATTGGATTGGTTGCTTATATCGAGCTTAGGTTTTGATGTAACCATTGAAGAGGAAACACATTCGGTAGCAGCCCTTGCCGTCCAGGGTCCCACGTCCTTTTCAGTACTGTCAGCTGCCGGTATCGCGGAGCTTCAAAAACTTAAGCCTTTCGGTATCCTCAATACTCGTATTAACGACATCGAGTGCATGGTGTCGCGCACGGGCTACACTGGAGACCTCGGATATGAGATTTGGGTGGACCCCATCGACGCTGTCGGACTTTGGGACGCGATTTTTTGTCTCAAAGAACAGGGACTTTTCGATATACGGCCGACAGGTCTGGGTGCTTTGGAAATGGTTCGGATAGAAGCGGGCTTTATCTTGCCGGGGGATGACTTCAACACCGCAGAGACTGCTGTGAGAGCCGACCATGATCGCTCGCCTTTTGAAGTCGGCTTGGGCTGGTTGGTAGACTTTGACAAGTGTTATTTTACCGGAAAACGTGTGCTCGCTTTGGAAAGTACTCGACCGATTCGTCGTCGACTGGTTCGCATGTCTATCGAAGGCAACAAAGTGCCGGCCGATGCTTTTTTATATGACCGAAGAGGGGGCAACAGAATTGGCACCATCAAGTCATGTATATGGTCGCCAATTCTCAAAACGAATGTTGCATTGGCAGACGTTGAATATAACAAAGGAGGGTCACCCAAACAGATTTGGGCTGAAATCTATTATCAAAAAGAATTAGAGTGGCGCGCCACTTGGGCGCAATGTCATCTTTCTGATAAACCTTTTTGGACTCATGAGAGGAGCTCAGCAACTCCCCCTCGAAAATACTGATGGCTGAGCTGAATAATGGAGAAAAGGATTGTGGCGTGAGGCCTCCAATCTGAGCTAAGTGAGAAATTGGCGGTAATTAAAGCTTTATCGATTTTTCGCTTTCAGGTTAAGATTCGTGGTAGGTAATCGACGATAGCTTAGCGAGTTTGCATCAAGAGTAACCATTATATGAGCCCTCTAACATATGACCCTTAACTCAAGATTAACACGATCTCATGCTAACTCCTATTATGCCTCTTCAGCAAATCTGCATTTTGACTGCGAGCGATTAAAAGGCGAAAACAGTGCAGACGTTTGCATTGTTGGCGCCGGTTTCACAGGCATTTCTGCCGCCTTGCATCTGGCTGAAAAAGGATATGATGTGACAGTGGTTGAAGCTAATAAAGTTGGCTGGGGAGCTTCGGGTAGAAATGGCGGTCAGATGATCGGTGGCATCTCGGGAGAAAACAAACTAGCCTCATCATTGGATGCGTCAGGACCGAGTTTAATCTGGGACCTGCGTTGGGCGGGCCATAGGATTATCAGGGAGCGTGTAGAGACTTACGCAATCGATTGTGACCTGAAGCATGGATATGTTGATGTCGCAATTAAGCCAAGACACCTGAGGAGTCTTGAGGAAGAATATCGATACTTGGGTGAGCATAAATACCCATTTGAATTTAGGCTGCTCTCGAAAGAGCAGACACAAGAGATGATTGGGACAGAGGCTTACGTTGGTGCATTGCTGAATATGGGGAATGGGCATTTGCATCCACTGAACTTATGTTTAGGAGAGGCTTCCGCGGCAATGTCTCTTGGGGCAAAGATCTATGAGGGATCTCCGGTTATCCGAATTGAGAGGGATAAAAAAGCGACAGTGGTTACTGATGAAGGGTCTGTTACGGCTGCTTCGATAATCCTTGCGGGGAACGCCTATCATTTTCTTGAACCTAGTTTGCGAGGGAATCTTCTCCCAGTGAATAGTTTTATTGTGGCTTCAGAACCGCTCTGTGAAAAGCTGATAAAGGAAATCAATCCTTGTGATATAGCTGTTTGCGACCCAAACTACATCTTGACCTATTTTCGCCTCAGCGGTGATGGTCGGTTGCTGTTTGGCGGTCGTTTTACATATTTTGGAAGCGACCCAGAGGTAATCAAACAGAATTTGGTGCCGAGGCTATTGAAGATTTACCCTCAGCTGGAGAAAACCAAGTTTGAATTTGGTTGGGGCGGAACCATAGGCGTCCCAATTAATCGCGTGCCCCAGATGGGAAAGCTGGCGAAAAATATCTATTATTCACAGGGATACTCGGGCCATGGTGTCAATGTTACCCACTTGGCTGGAAAGCTACTGTCAGAAGCTGTGGCTGGCACTATGGAGCGCTTTGACATTTTTGCTAACATCAAGCCGTTAACCATACCGGGCCAGCACTTATTTAGGAATCAATTAGTCGCCTTGGGAATGATTTATTATAAGCTCATTGACTCATTATAGGCGGTGTGTCATTAATTTATCGCGTCACAATTTAGTCTTGGGCGCGTTATTAGGTGGAGGAGAAATCGAGTGCATGATAAGCGGGACCTTCGGCTAGGTATGGATCGCTCCATCACAAGACGGGATTTCCTGCATGGTTTCGGAGGGCTTACCGCTGGAGTCATGCTTCCTTCATTCGCTAGCCCCGTCAAAGAACCCTCGGTTTCACAAATGGGTGCAATCAAAAGTTTTTATCCACCAAGCCTGACGGGCATGCGTGGTAATCATCTCGGCTCCTTCGAGGTAATGCATGAATTGGCTCGAGAGAATAAGCTTAATTGGGACGCAACTGTTAAACCAGATAAAGATCAGTTTGATTTGGCGATTGTTGGAGCCGGCATCAGCGGCCTTTCGGCTGCATATTTCTATCGAAAAGAACGCCCCGATGCACGAATCCTTTTATTGGACAACCATGATGATTTTGGAGGACATGCTAAACGAAATGAGTTTGATTTGGATGGTCGAAAATTGATTGGCTACGGGGGCGCGCAAACGATGGCAGAACCGTCGGGCTATCCGAGAATTGTCAAGCGTCTGCTCAGAGAGTTGGGTGTCGATATAGCGGGTTTCAAGAAAGCATATGATCAGAACTTTTTTAAACGACATGAGTTGTCAGGGGGTATTTATTTCAACAAGGAGGATTGGGGAAGTGCTGCGACTATACCTTTCGATGTGGCAAATTTTCGCGAATGGATGCCTCTTTTTGCCGCGCCTTTAAGGATACAAGACGCGGTCACTAGGATGCCGCTCGGCGATGCTGCAAAGGCGGAACTCCTTGAGCTGTTCCTTTTGAAAGAGAATCAGATGCCGCACCTGTCAACCGACGAAAAGTGGGATTACCTCTCTACAATTTCTTATCGAAATTTTTTGAGTAGGTACTGTGGGATTACTGAGGAAAAAGTCTTTGCTGTATTCCAGGATTTAACCAGTGATTCGGGAGTTGGCATTGAGGCGGTCAGCGCCGCGAGCGCTTTATGGGATTCTGGATTGCCGGGTTGGGATGCGGCCGGTTTGCCTAAACCCCGCCAAGGTGAACCTTACATACATCATTATCCCGATGGGAACGCATCCATTGCGAGGCAGTTGGTAAGAACCATGTGTCCACAAATTGCGACAGGGAAAACGATGGAGGATCTGATCACAACGAACTTTGATTATTCAAAATTAGACCTTGAAGACACGCCAGTGCGCATCAGGCTCAACAGCACGGTCGTTCAGGTGCGACACCCAGGAGTTAAACACACCAGAGAGGAGGTAGTAATTAAGTACATAAGCGGTGGCGAGACACATAGCGTCAGAGCTGGAGCCGTGATCATGGCGTGCAATAATGCAGCCATTCCCTCTATTTGTGATGAACTGCCCGAAAAACAGCGTGAAGCACTCGCTTTCCAAGTAAAGGTGCCTATCCTCTATACCAATGTGGCATTAACAAATTGGCATGCATGGAAAAAATTAGGCGTTGGTGCTGTGGCTTGTCCCGGCAGTTATCACATCAACGCATCCCTTGATTTCCCAGTTAGCATTGGAGAATATAAATTCGCAACAAAGCCAGACGATCCGGTGATCGTGCACATGGAACGATTTCCGCATCGATCTAATGAGGGATTAAATCCGAAGGATCAATTCCGGTTGGGGCGACACGAGCTGGCGACAACACCCTTCGAGACCATAGAGCGAAGTGTGCGAACTCAGCTTTCAGGAATCCTGAGCGCAGGCGGCTTTGATCCGGCTCGAGATATTGCAGGCATTACGGTGAATCTTTGGGCACATGGTTACTCTTACTGGTATAGATCACTATTTGATGAGGAGTATGACGATAAAAACGATCCAAGATACCCGCATGCAATTGCGAGGGAGCGATTTGGCCAAATCGCAATAGCTAATGCAGATTCTGGGGCGAGTGCGATGATGGAGACGGCCATTGAGCAAGGATATAGGGCTGTGACAGAATTGCTGGATAATTGACTCTATGGCTATTATTTATTAAGGTCTTAGACTTATCGAGTGAAGGAGTCATAAGTGGACATTGGTATTCCTCTCAGAGATTTAGGGCATATTAACAGCGATGCCCTGCGCACGGCCGTGTTGGGCGCTGATGATCAGAGTTGGTTGGACAACAGTCATCGCCAGAGTGCGTACGAGGTGCATCACCAAACCCAGTCGCTAATGATGTTGTTTGTTGATACCGAACGATGGCCGGAGTTGGTCGTGTCCAAGCAGTCTGCTTGGGAGCGATTGTCCGGAGCAGCTTTGCCAATTATGAAGTCTATTTTGAAAGATTTTTATCCAGAGGGTGGAGTGATTGTGCGAGCCATGGCAGCGAAGCTGGTCTCGGGCGGCATTATAATGCCTCATTTTGACAAACATCCCTCGTTCCATGTCGGGCATCGCATTCATGTGCCAATCACCACGAATTCCCGAGTGCGCTTTATGATAGATGGCAAGCCTTATAGGTTTGAGGTGGGTAAGGCCTATGAGCTGAATAACCAGAAGCAACATAGTGTTATGAATAAAGGTAATGAAGATCGCATTCCCTTCATATTCGACTACATCCCGGAAAAAAAAATGCAAGCCGTAAAGGTAACAGGTAACGGGCTAAATTTAGGTTTTTAACCCAGTCACCGCGCTATAAACAGTCAAAAACGGACCTCCACATTTTGCTGTCACTCCTGGCATGAGTCTTCAGAGGACATTGCTACAAATGTTCGCAGGGAATTATAGCACCTTCAGATGCTACAATAAGAGATGCTTGCCTCGAAGCCTCAATGATTGAGGTTTCAGGGGAGTTGCCCGCGTGCCTTGACGCGATGTAACCGGCATTGAAACCATCACCCGCCGAGGTGGTATCGATTATTGCGGCGGGTGTCACTGGATCTATTTGATATTCACTTCCATTGACACTCCCCAGTATAACACCTGGTCCGTTAGTCAAAACAATCTCGTCAATTTGAAATCTTAAAAGGTTGCTGAGCGCCTCACCAGAGGTATTTGATTTCCAGAGAGTTTGCTCGTCTTGAAAACTAGACAGTAAGATATTGCATGATTGGTATCCTCGCTTAATTTGTTCGAGTGCATCTTCGGCACGGTGCCATAAATGCGGTCGATAGTTAGGATCAAAAATGACATGTTTATTATCGTTAATGAATTGTTCGGCCAAGCTGAACAGCCTCTCCCTGGAGGGTTGATCGATGATTGCAAGGGTAATGCCCGTAAAGTAGAGATAATTCGCGCGTGTTATAGCGTTTGCTAGTAATTTTTCATTGATCAGATAAAACATTTTCCTGGCCGCTGAATCTGACCGCCAATATGTGAACGACCGTTCGCCTAAATCGTCGTTCTCGACCGTGTATAGTCCAATTGTTTTACTCTGGGAGCGTGCAACCAATGCGGTATCTATCCCCGCATTTGAAAGGAAATCATACATTTTTTGACTGATCGAATCATTCCCGATCGCAGATAGGAGCTGAACACTGGAGTCGCGATAGAGCCTTTTTAAATAAACTGAGAAATTGACCACATCGCCCGCAAAGCTGGATTGATAGTGATTGTTCTTTGGATTGCTGTCACAAGCACGTCTGAGCTCCATCATGCCCTCGCCTGCACAAATTATATCCAAGGGTTTGCCATGTTTCATTTGAAAGGCCTTATGATATTTCCTCTGAAAGTGCGCGTATTGCGCCTCTTAGCTCAGCTAAGCCTTTAAGACGTCCAATTGCAGAATATCCTGGGTTAACCGTCTTGGCCATGTCATCCATCATCTGATGCCCGTGATCAGGGCGAAAGAAAATCTCATTTTCATTAGTGTGATCATCAAGACGACGTCTTTGCTCCTCAATTAATAGAATCCGAAGAATTTTAATAATATTGGTATCGCCATCTAAGTGGCTGGCCTCAAAAAAAGATTTGTTGTCGGCGCGATTAATTCTCACTGCTCTCAGATGAGCGAAAAAAGTGCGAGAAGCATGGTGTTTTGCCATTGAGACAACGTCATTGTCAGCTCTGCTTCCCAGAGAACCCACACACAGAGTAAGGCCATTTGCGGGATTCGGCTCTCTAGAAAATAGCTCATCAAGGTCATATTTGGTGCTCACTATTCTAGGTAATCCCAATAGTTTCCGGGGAGGATCATCTGGGTGTATGGCCAGTTTAACTCCGGCTCCTTCAGCTCTTGGAACCACTTGGCTAAGGAAGTTATGAAGATTGTCTTTTAACTCAGCCGGGCTGATATTCTGATAATTTGCCAGTGCTGACGAAAAATTTTTCAAATCATAGTTCTCCGACATACCACCTGGTAAACCACGTATGATGTTAGAAGTAAGTTGGTCACGCTCATCTTGGGACATATTATTGAAAGCGCCTCTCGCTTCGTCTATCTCTGAATCGCTGTATTCATCTCTTGCCTTTGGCCTTCGCAAGATAAACAAATCAAAAGCTGAAAACTTTCTTTGATCAAAACCTAACGCGAAAGCCCCGCTGGAAAGATGGAGATTGAGATCAGTTCGAGTCCAGTCAATTACGGGCATAAAGTTATAACATATTGTCTTTATGCCAGATTTCGCAAGGTTTTCCATCGAGGCTATCCAGTTTCCAATATAAGTCTCACAGTCTTTTCGTGCTAATTTGATATCCTCATGGACGGGAATGCTCTCTACGACAGACCAATTTAGGGGTAAGCGATTGCCTTTAATGTTATTAATCACAGACTGATGGTGTTCGATCTTACTGGTGGTCCAAACCTCTCCGGTCGGAACATCATGGAGAGCACTGACCACGTTTTGTGCTCCGGTTTGTCGAACATCGTCGAGGCTCACGGGATCAGATGGTCCAAACCACCGCCAAGATTCCAGCATGCGTCACCTCCGTTGGTTACGAGATTGTTGGCTCATAAAGTTGGTCACAATGGATTTGACATTCGTTGTTTTAAATTTTTGGTAGTACTCGGCCACGGACTCCATGAACTCATTTAATTGAAAAAAGCCAAAATTCTCTGCGCCTACAAGTGTTAGAAGCTCATATACTTTGTCTCGAGCATCGTTTTCGGAGGTTTCTTGCCCAGAGTAACGACTTAGCAAGCTAGAAAATTCACTTTCTAATGGATCGTTTAGTTTTTTCTCGCTCAATGCTTTTTCTATGTGCGTTGTCCAAGCGGCAATCACTAGGGACATACATGTTGCATCAATTTCGTTTGCGATTGCAGCATCGATTGCAGGGAACCAGCGTTGCTGAATCTTTTGGGAGCCGTCGATATTTACCTGCTGTAACTTATAGGGTAACGCACTATTTCTAAACCGTTTTAGCACCTCTTCAATATATTTTTCACCAGAGAAAGAAGTTGGTATCTCGGTTGCTGGAAGAATGACGGTCAGCAATGTTTCACGAAGAAATTCAAAAATAGCTGATTCTTGCAACGCTTCGTGAANGTTCTCTTTATCGATTAAATGCCCCAATACTGCGACTATGGAGTGGCCTGCATTTAAGAAACGCAACTTCATTTGTTCATAGGGTACGATATCGTCGCTAAAGACGACTCCCACCAAATCCAGAGGTGGCCGCTCGGCGGCAAAATTATCTTCTATTACCCACTGGCTGAAAGGTTCAGCGGACACCGGCCAGGCATCCTCTAGGTTNAGTTTCGANGCAACGAGTTGCCTGAGAGTTGAATNCGTGCTTGGNGTAACCCGGTCTACCANCGATGATGCGAAACTAACGTGCTCTCGCGACCAAGCAAGAGTGTTTTGGTCATGGATATTCAAAAGTTCCTCTACCCCTGCACGCAAGCAATTTCCTCCGCCTTTAATGTTATCGCAGCACACCACGCTAAGCGGCCCTGAACAACATTCCCGACGTCGTATGATTGCCGCTGCAAGATATCCATATATTGTAGAGGGCTGTGAAAGCGATTTTAAGTCTTTAATTACTTCCGGATGATCGAGGTTAGGCGCTCCGTTATCAAGGTAATAACCTTTTTCCGTAATTGTCGTCGTTATCAATTTAATGCGCTGATCCGATATTTGCCCAACGACTTCGGATGGATTTGTTTGGGCAACAAGTATGTTCAGTATCGATCGAATGATCTTAATTTCGACGGTCTCGCCGAGTGTCACCTCACTGTAAAAAAAATTTTGCGGTGCTAACCTATCTCTGGCGTCACTCGATTGCATAGAGATTCCAATGATGCCCCATTGAAAGTGATTTTGACTGAGGAGGTTGTCAATATATTTGGCCTGATGACAACGATGAAAGTTGCCCACTCCAAAATGAACGATGCCAGGTTGTACATCTTCAGATGCATAGTCACCGATAGTAACGTTTCGGGGAGGCGTTCCCAAAGCCAAAAGCTCTTTTTTATTAAGTCGTTCCATAGTTATTGTTTTTGTTGACGAGGTCGCGATGATTTGCCTCGACAGCAGGATGTCAGTTATGTGCTGACTATTACAGCGAGGCCTCCAGTTTAAAGTTGTGAGGCTATTGACCGCTCGCGCTCAGGGAGGTAGCCAAAGATTTTTGCGGCAAACAATATCGCACAGAGCACCGCCAGAACCGCCAGCAGTCCCTGGAATATCTCAAACCCGACTGCTTCGAGAATTACCATAATGTAACCCGCACTAGCTAGGAGTGGCAAAACGAGTAAGATTGTAACAAAGCGGTGATTTTTCTCCACCGACAGGTACAAGCATGGAATTAAAACAAGCGTTATTGTTGAGGCAAATAAAATGCCAAAGCTCAGTGATAGTGCCATCGGGATAACAAATTGAGCTTGAACACTGGTCTCGAACAATAAGGGCAATAGCCCGACAAAGGTGGTCAAAGTAGTCAAGAGAATCGCTCGGAATCTCTGCTTGCAGGCATTCACCAGGGCATTTTCAATCGAGATGCTCCTATTTCTCTCGCGATTGGTGAATTCCACAAGTATCAAGCTGTCATTGACCACAACACCGGCAAGAGCGATTATTCCAAATACAGAGAGCATATTTATTGTAGTGTCGAATAGAACATGCCCCATGACCGCGCCAATGAAGCCGAAGGGGATGACTGACATGATAACAACTGGTTGAATGTAAGATTTCAAAGGCACAGCCAAAAGGCCATAAATCATAAAAAGCGCAGCAGCTAAACCAAGGGTCATGGTGGTATAGTATGAATTTTTCTCTTGAGTGCTCCCAGTAAGGCGATACTCAATACTGGGGAATCTTTTCAGCAGTTCGGGAACGAAAAAGTTGCTCACATCGGCAATTACATCATCGCTTTCCAGTTTGCCCGCCTCAACTTCTGCAGTGATAGTCACTGTACGTTTTCTGTCTAGACGCTCGATGCCAGTTAGTCCAGTGCCAAGATTTATATAGGCGACTTCTCCAATTGCTATGGGCCTCCCGTCTAATGTGCGTATCTGCATGTTTTCCAATGTTGAAAGTGAGCGTCTGGCTACATATGGATACCTAACCATCACTTTGACTGTTTCTGAATCTCTCTGGATGCGCTGAGCTTCCTCGCCATAAAAGGCTTGCCGAACTTGGGTAGCAACATCAGAGAGTCGCACGCCAACTTGTTCGGCATAAGGTTTCAACTTGATGAGCACTTCCTTGCTTCCTGACCCCTGCGAGTTGTATATGTCATATACACCGGGGAATTGGGCAAGGTATTTCTGTAATTCATAACCCGCTAAAGTCAATTCTTCTGGGTTTGAGCCAGATAGAGAGAGACTAATTTTTGGGCCGATGCCGCCATCACTCGCAGAATAGCGTTGCTTACGGACGTTTGGCAACAGTCCGGCCTTTTCGCGCCATAATTTCTCGATCTGATAAGCACTTATGTCTCGAAACTCTGATTTGGTGAGTTCCAGAAAGAAGGTGAAAGAGACATCACTATCAACCCAAAATGCTAGATGCTCGATAAAATTAGTCGCGTTTGGATTATCGAGTCGATACTCATCCTGAATCTCATAGATTGCATTTTCAATGACTTGCATGGTTTCCGTAAGATTCTCTGGAGAGCTCCCATCCTGCATAGTCACGTTTGCTTGCACAATGTCCCCTGGGACGTCCGGAAAAAATTCGTACCTCGCTAAACCGCTGGAAACGGCGGCTAAGGCAAGAATCAGAATACTAAGGAAGCCGGCTATGCTTATATATCGATTGGCTAGCGCCACCTTCAGTGCAGGCAAGTAGGTATTGCTTATGAACGACTCTAAACCTGCTGAAACTGCAGCCTGACATCGGCCAATCACATTGAGTGACCTCTCGGGCGTTTTTGCCTTCGTCAGGCCTACGAGATGGGCGGGAAGTATAAGCTT
The DNA here is from genome assembly GCA_002692165.1 of Porticoccaceae bacterium. Classification (GTDB taxonomy): domain Bacteria; phylum Pseudomonadota; class Gammaproteobacteria; order Pseudomonadales; family Porticoccaceae; genus TMED48. The sequence continues at coordinate 18,739 of NZJL01000022.1, read as the reverse complement.
CGACTCTATCAATGAAAACGCAAGACATAATATGACCACTATACCGATTGCTCTGGTAATTCCGTCAAAGGTGCCGCCGGCGAATACAACCGGAAGGAACGCAGCCATGGTGGTTAGGACACCTATTGTAGAGGGTATGGCGACCCGTTGTGTTCCCCTAACAACCGTTTCAATAGAAGCTCTGAAGGGTTCCGAGTCGAGACTTCCGGAAGCCAGTTTTTTTTCGTAGTCGTCGTCAACTTCTCTGTAAATACTTTCGCCTATGACAATTGCATCGTCAACGACAATTCCGAGGACCATGATGAACGCAAATAGGCTCAGCACGTTTACCGTAACGTCAAAGACCGGCATGAGCCAAAAAGCGCCTGCAAAACTGATTGGGATGCCAACGATGACCCACATGGCTACTCTCGTGTTCAGGAATAATGTGAGGACCAGCGCGACAAAAATTAGACCCAAAAATAAGTTCTCAGACATCATTGCAAGGCGCCCATTTAAATAATAGGCTTCGTCTGACCACGCGCTGATATTAATCTCATCTCCAAGCTGTGATTGTTTGTTGTCGACATATGCGCTCACGGCTTCACTTATGTCCAACACGTTTTGACCTTCAAGAGAAAAAATTCCAACCGTGAAAGCGGGCCTTTGATCAAACCGATTAGTATAGATAGATTCCTGGAATCCATCTTTCACCGTTGCAACATCCGAAAGTAGCAATTGAGTCCCATCGATTCCGCTTCGAAGAACGATATTAGAAAAATCACTACCGTCATAGGATTTCCCCTCTGTTCGCAGCAAAAGATGCCCACTGCCGGACTTGATCATTCCTGCNGGAAGATCAAGGGACGAGTTGCGCACCGCCGAAGCGATCTCACTAAAAGTTAGGTCNAGTTCGCGAAGTCGGGTCTCCGTAACCTCAATAGAAATCTCATACTGGCCGGCGCCCCATAGAATACTTTCTTTGACGTCAGGCAGAGCCATTAATTCATCATGTACTTCTTCGCCTAATTTCTTTCTCTCCCGCTGTGTCATATCTCCAGAGACAGAAACACCCAAAGCCCAAATTTCGTTTCTTGCCCGCATCACTTCTGGTCTTTCTATGTCGTTTGGAAAGTTGGTAATGCCATCAACTCGATTTTCAATAAGAGACATGATCTCGTTGATGTCCTCATTGGCTTCAATCTCCAAAGCAATATTAGCCCGATCCCGATAGGCGTCTGACCGTATCGTTTTGATGCCTTTTAGGCCCTCCAAGGCCGCTTCGATCGGGAGAACAACACCCTTTTCAACCTCAAAAGGCGCTGCGCCAGGATAGTCTACCGAAACATTGACCCAACGAATTTCTGTTCTTGGGAACATCTCTTTACTAATATTTACAGACGAAATTGCGCCGGCGAAAAAAATAAAACACATGACCAAGTTCGCGGCAACTGGGTTGCGAGCAAACCAAGAGATTAACCCTGTCGATGCTTGATTCATTGCAATGACACAACCTCATTTATGTCTTTAACTTCCAATTTAATTCCTTCTATTGGTGTGCCTATGGCACTAACTACAATTCTATCTCCATCAACCAATCCTGATTTGACATAAAAAAATTGGTCATCTGAAAAAAGAATGTCCACGCGTTTTAGTCGCAAATGATTCGTTTCATCCACTGTACCGACGATTGCATCGTCTATCAGGCTACTCCGAGGTACTTTAAAAATATTCTTGACTACACGCCCCGGGATAAAAGCCTGAACGAATGACCCGACTAGCAGCGGAGGCGAAGTTGCTGAACCTGATTCCAGCCGGTACGGGTCTGAGATACTTGCAACGGCGAATTGTGACCGGCTAACTTCATTTACCTCACCCTCAAAGCGAACCAGTTCAGCAACCCACTTCTTCTTGGCGCCATTAATTGAACCCTCGAGCAGAATTTCATAGCCTAGGCTTTTTGATTTGTGATTGAGATTACTCATCATGGATAGGTTCTTTTCGGTAAGCGGTAACCGCACCTCGGCCACATCAGTTGAAAAAATCTCACCCAAGGGAGTACCGGGGGTCAAGTATTGCCCAATATCAGAAAGTTTTTGAGAGACCATACCAGCATAGGGAGCACGAATCGCAGTGCGGCTCAGCTTCAATTTTGATTGTTTAAGTTCAGCCTCGGCTTGAAGTAAAAGGGCCCTCGCTTCAGCCAGAAAGGGCTTGCGCAACGCCAGGGGTGGAGCCTCCGATTCGGGTTTTCCGGTCATCGCCCATTCCTTCCTAGCTTGGTACGCTCGTGCCTTCTCGAATTCGAGTGACGCTTGTCGGCTTATGAGCTGGGCTTCTGCTCTTTGAACTGCCAAATCATAATCGCTAGTGTCGATCTGCAAAAGTATGTCGTCCTTCGAAAAAATGCTGCCGCTTACAAAACGATCCGAAACTTCCAATATGGCACCCGAAACTTCTGACGTGAGCAGGGTTCGTGTTTTTGCCTTGACAGTTCCTTGCGACACGATGGTTAAGGGCACATTTACTTTTTCAACAAGTTGAATTTTGACTGCGACCGCGGCCTCCGGTGTTTCCAACTTCTCTGGCACCGGCTTGAGTGTATGCATGATAATCGCGATGGCGGTTGAAACCATTATAAGTCCGAGCGCAATAGCTTTTTTTATCAATGCGTGTCTCCCTCAGATATAACTGGCCAGAAAGATTGTCTATCTCGTGGATCTATACGAGTACGTCATTCGATCGAATGCAAAATCGGGGGAACTTCGCAACAGANCTGCGATGCCGGCAAGAGACATTTGCGTCTCGTTTCGATCAGACGTGTGTTTCAATCGGTCCGACTATCAATTCCGCCAAGCCTGTCATTATAGCAAATATCTTTCCTAATCGAGGGATTTTGAAAGTTAGGGAGATGGCAGACCAGTGCTCGCTTTATCCTCAATTGATTTTTCATATTTTATTGTTTTCAAAAAAATACTGATGATTTTAATCATCTGGATTAAAGCTCGATGAGCACTCATTCAATATATCGTGATTGTTTGAAATCTCTGGCACGATTAGTTTGATCATTTTTTTGAGCGCCATCGCGCTTTAAAACTTAGAGCTAACGAGTCCTAGAAGAAGTAGGTTATGGTTGCTCCGAGTCTCAGATCTTGGCCAAATAATGCCATTTGCGAATCATAATTTGCATCGATATATAGCATGTGAAAACCAATTTCTATTTGATCAGAGAGGGCGAAATTACTCCTTAATGAAATGAGCATGGAATTTCCATCTAGGTCACCCTGAACGGTGCCGAAAAAAGTCGTGTTTCTGTGGGGCAGGCGTTTGTTATAGCGCAGCAACCATGTTCCGACGGTACCCTGTATGCTGAGCTCTTCATCTTCACGTAAACCATCGCACTCATCTAATGTTTTTTNCATTGTGGCGCTTAAACTCACCTCTTGAGTTGCACTCATTACGTATTCGAAACCAGTTGAAATGCCCAGTCGGTCCTGCTTTCTGTCAGCTATTATTTTGGAGGGTGTGATCTCGAGCAAAGAACTCTCGAGAAAAACCGCTCGGCTAAATGCTATGTCGACAGTCAGCAAAATCCTGTCCAATTGATAATTTGTGCTTAACCCAAGTAGATAAAAATCGTTTTTTATGCCGGGAGAGCTCATGAGTTCATCGGTGGGCACTCTGTATTGAAGTTGATTTTCCCACAAGTAGGCACCCATGAGAGCGATATCGCTTTTATCATAGGATTTGCTCCAACTCGCTCCCGCTTCAAATATCGGACTTGCGTTGCGTTGCGTATCTTGCAATCGGATCGGCAAGGCAGAGTTTAGGGGACTCCCCTCTGCAGGCGGTGGGTTAAATTTAGGGTGTAAGTTTAAGAAGCCTGAAAACTGACTTTGGTTGTCGAAGAAATCCCAAACCAGCATCCACTGATTCAACCGCGCATCTTCAATATCGATTATGCTGAAATCTCGGAATTCCGTATGATTTATTACGTCAAGAACTGAATTGCCAACGGTCTCCCCCCAAACTATCGCTTGACGTCCAAATTTAAAACTGTGACGACCTGAGCTCCTCTGAATGAAGAGTTCATTAACCCGATATTCCGTATCGATGTTCTTGTTGTTGGTGTCATACGCATAGTCCTCATTCCAAAATACTCTTGCTTGCCAACTCCCCTGCAGAAGCCAGTTTGTAGCGAATGCATTCGTATAGCGAACATTTAACCCCGTTCGATTGTGTTCGATCCTGCTGTCTTTTGGGAATCGTTGACCTGTGGGCAACTCAATCGAATGGTTGTTTATCTTCCCGAAGAGTTGATGAGTGATGCTTACAGTAAAAGCGTCAAACCGATTTGGCGTGTCCCCAATATCTTGGCTTTCGAACAATTCATCAAACAACCTGTGTTCAGGGGATGGGCCCACGTCGGAGTCGATGCCGCTTGTCTTCAGACCTGTTTGTTCTTGCCCGAGTGTGGTTTGGTGAAAAAGGACGAGAAAGATAAGGAGACATTTCGCAATCATGAGAGCTGTCCGAGCCTTACTTCGTTTGTGATCTAAGTTGATTGAGCACGCTTTCCCGGTAAGCATTGTCAGTCAGCGATCGCTGGGTCAAAAAATCCTCGCTAACACTGAGGCCCATGTGGAGGCTGACCATGGCCATATTCGATAGACGATTTGATACCAGGTTAAACATGGTGACTGATCTAGCAACCCAGTAGCCATTCATCATTTCAACTCTTGATGAGATTGAACGTTTTATTTGCTTGTCATACTTGTCGTACATTTCACTTCTCAGTGAGACGTACCTTTCTTTGTCGATGAAGTATACCGTCCGAGCATACCGGCTTCTCTTGGCCTTAACCGTGACAGGTATTGCTTCAAGCTTCCATATGTCACGCCCGTCAAGGGTAGCTTGAGATAATATACTTATGTTGTAATCTTCGATGTTGCCATAATTGACATCCTCGGTTGTAAACTCGGATCCAAAGATTGAGGCTGGTTCTCCATATTCATGACTGGCCCCAGTCGCAATACGCTTAGCGCGCCCAAGCGCAGACAGGTAGAGCCAAGTCTGATTTTCACGATCTGTCTGGTGGTATGTGAAGTTCAGCATGCCCACTCCTCGCTCTGAAGCCGGTTCGCGAGTAATGCTTATGCTTTTCGTGTCTTTTTTGTCAGCCCCAAGATTGATGGTAACAGTCTCTACGATCTTGATACGAGGCCTCTCTGCGCAGGTTATCCTGTCGGAAGTTACACCAAATCTGCAGCTGGACAGCTTTATCCGAGCAAAGGAGGCGTTGTTGGATGATCGAAGCATCTTCTCAACGGCCGTCATGATGTCTTGGCCAGTTTGTTCCTCTGCGTGTGACATCGATATGAAGCATACGGTAACAACAGCAGTGAAAACTTTTATTTCCTTGCTCATTTTTATGTGCCTAAAGCTTGTGAGTTGATGTTCTTGTCGACGTTTTCTATGTGGAATGTTGGTTTGAATAGGATGATCATTGCCGGAATAAGGAATAGGTCGCATAGCAATGCGGCAAATATTGAGAGCGCTCCAAAAAGACCTACTTTTGCAAAGCCTTGATGATCGGAGAAACTGAGAATTGCAAAACCGAAGCCAATAATCATTGTTGTGAACATCACAGCTTTGCCCACTTCTCGCAGGGCGCTTTCAAGCGCGGTGGAGATAGCTTTAGACTTACTTAGTTCCATCCGATAATGGGTGATGAAATGAATTGTATCATCAACCGCAATCCCGAGAATTACAGGCGCGATTAAAAGTGTGTCAGTGTCCAAGGGGACAGAAAATAAACCCATCAAACCCAAAGCCAGNAGGGCTGGAACTGCGTTTGGAACCATTCCCATAACACCGCCACCGATCGATCCCAGCGTGATTACCATTATTACGCTGATTATTATCAATGCGAGGGCGAATCCATTGTATTGTGATCGAGCAATTTCATCGCCAATCACCATTAAGGTTGCCACGGTCCCCGTAAGCGCAACCTCTATATCTGGATAGTCAGACTTAAGATGATGAAACTTTTTCTCTATGTCCGCTTCAACCTCAGAGAACATTTTTTTGTATTCATAGGAGCCCATATTGCGGAGATTGATGCTAATTTGCGCACGGCTATAGTCGTCAGAAACAAGGCTGCGACGATCTTCAGGGTCTGCGGCACTAAAGAGAATCAAAAGTTGTGATATTAGCTGGTTTGACTCAGGGATTTTATAGAAGGTTGGGTCTTCGTTATTCATGACGCTGTTCATCTCTTTAACAACATTAACGATAGAATGGGTGCGCAGAATCGTCCGGGGATAATTTTTTTCAAGACTAATTTGGAGCTTCTCTGCAGCCAAAAGGACGTCAGAATTGAGAAGGCCGTCGGTTTTCCTCGTGTTGATCATTACTTTCATGGTTTGCGAGCCTGCCATGTTATTGTCAACGACCTCAATTGCCGTGATAAGTGGATGTCCTTCCTTAAACATCTTGGTGAGATTGGTGTCAATAAAAACCTTTGTGGATCCATAGAGGCACACACCTAATATTAGGGTAAAAACGATGACAATTTGCGTCGGAAAACGATAGACGGTTGAGAGGACAATCCCAAAAATTTTATCGGTATAGTTGACGACCCAATAGACCACAATCCCTATTAAGAAAAGGTATAGANCAATTTGCCAACCNGANATNGCCAAAAGCGCNNAGATTNNTGATNCTGTNAANAANANTCTNGGAANTANTTTTTGCNTNNCCCANANNCGGGCCAATCTATNNCCGANNCCNAGNGNTTCGGTNGNNTTCTTGGGGTGCCATATCTGCAACAACACGGGCAAAAGAGTAATCGTGAAGATGAATGCAAGCATTACGCCAAGAGCGGACATAAATGCGAACACTTTAATCGGTTCAAGTTTGGAGGTCGCAAGAACCAAAACACCGACTGCGGTGGTCAAGGTCGTCAGTAGTATAGGAAGACCAACTTTTCCATAGGCAGAAGCGAGGGCTGAAGAATGTTCGACACCGTCTTGTCTCAGAGAGAAGTATGCACTCATGACATGAACGCAGTCGGCAATCCCCACTGCAAATATTAATAGCACGGTGAGTCCGATCATTGAGGTTATTTCGGCGCCCATGGATACTGAAATACCCCAGCACCAAACTATGCTGAGTGCGATTGTGACTAGAGGCCATATTAGGGCTGATGCAGATTTAAAGAGTCCCCATAGGAGGGCGGCGAAAATCATCACCATCAAGTAACCAAGTTTCTCCAATTGCGTCAGCACGCCCCAGAGCTCAACCATGAGGGGTGGTTCACCTACTGCATAAAATTCAAACTGATCACTGTACTGGTTGTATATCGCCTCCAATGTTGCCTGAAACATTAGGTATTCGCGTGGATCAAGGTCTTCAAATTTTGGTTTCTGTACCACTGCTTCTTCATCAAAGGAGATATCAAAACTACTGAAACTTTCATCCAGTATGGTCGATGGAGCATCAATCGCTGAACGATATCCCTCCTCGAGAACCAACCCAAAATCAGTATCAATGATAATCCCACCATAGCTCCCGGACATTGAATACAGCACTGATGCATAGTCACTTTCCGCGAGAGCCCGTTGTTTAATTTCCTCAATTGCTTTTGCAGAACTGGGAAGCGTGTCTGGAACGATGCGTTCGGATAACAGTGTGTCATTAGCACTATCCAGCGAGCTCACGTTTGCTAGGGAAGTCACTCTTCGAACATGACCAAGCTCCTTCAGATCTGCTTCCGGATATTTAGATGGGTTGAGATCACGCCAATTTTCTAATTCATAGGTGAGTTTCTGAATTGAAAGAAGGGATTTTCGTGAAAAAACATCCCCGTCTGCTGGTCTATAGATCAGGAAGACAGAACGATCGCTTCCAAATTGACGCCTAAACTCTTCAAGTCCTCGATAGGCCGGGCTCTTCTCTTCCATAAAAGCTTCTGAAGATAAATCAAAAATTGTTTCTGAGTATATGACATGACCCATTTTTAGCGATGCTATTGAGAAAAACACAAGAATGGGTAGTTTTAACTTTATCATCACGTGAGGTAAACGTGAAAATAGGGCACTCAAACTTAGCAGGAATTGTTCCATTCGATCGGTTCCTTAAGCCTGAGTCGCTATTGGTCGATAAATTTGAAGCATGTCTTCCATTTTATCGTTTTGGGGGCATTTTTATAGTTCTTTGACAATCGAAAATTGACTGGGAATCTCCTCAAAATATCTTAGTGAGTAATTCAATTAGCTTTTTAAAATCTAGTCGGGTTTAAATTGTTTGCCATGGGCAACAGCATAGAACGCAGGTATCGATAAGAGAGATAAGAACGAAGAGATTGCCAAACCACCCATAATGGTAACGGCCATAGATTGGAAAAAAACATCGGACAGAAGCGGCGCCATTCCAGCGACTGTTGTAATCGCCGCTAGACTAATTGGCCTAAGTCTGGAGACACAACTTGCGATAACGGTTGACTTATTTAAATCGTTAATGGACACCCGACGATCAATTTCACCAATCAGTACAATTGCATTTTTTAAAAGCATTCCGATAAGCCCAATAAGTCCTAAAACAGATGGGAAATTGAATGGCAGGTTGGTCAACAATAAAGCACCCAGAACCCCAACTGGAATTAGCGGCAAACAGGTCCAAGCGACAACGGTTTGCCTAATACGGCCAAAGATAATCAGAGTTGTAACCACCATAACCAAAACGGCCGCAGGAAATTTTTTTCCGAGTGACTCGTTGGCGAAATTATTTGACTCGTATTCACCGCCCCATACTAGCTTACATCCCTTCGGAAGTTCGATCTGCTCAACTTGATGCCGAATTGTTGCAAACGACTCTNCGGCGGTGATTCCATGNGGCGGGTTTGCTTGTGCTGTGATGGATCGTATCCGATCACGCCGCATGATCATCGATTCTTCAGCAACCAACTCTGACGCGTTGATGACATTGCGCAGGGGGACATACTGTTGTTGCGTTCTGCTCCAAACATGGCCATCTAGAAAATACTGCGCATTATCATGATTTTTGCTACGAGCAACGATTGGCACCTGTTTGTCTTTATCTCGGAACATGGCAATCTGAACTCCGTTTGTTAAAAAGGCGAGTGAGTCGGCTAAGTCAGCTCGGTCTATTCCAGTTGCTAGTGCTCTTTGCTCATTAATTTGTGGAGCAAGCGCCAAACTGCGTTGACGCCAATTAGTTCGTATATCGATCAAACCTTGCTCACGAAAGATATTTAAAGATTGATCAGCGAGATTTCGCAGTGTATTAGCATCTTCACCGAGAAAACGAGCTTCGATTTTCCATGACCCACCCGGCGTCATTTCGGCCCGCCTAACGATGAATTCTAGGTCAGTCTCCCTTTCAAGCTTAATTCTGGTTAGATTGATTAACCTCTCCACCTCCCCCAAGCTCGATGTGCGAATCGCCATTTGAGAGTAGGCGCCATTGGGTCTTTCAGGAATAGTCACCAGGGTGAAGCGGGTTGGACCTCGCCCAACCCATGTGCTGATGTCTGAGACACTGGGATCTTTAGATAGTATTTCCTCTATTTTGGCCACCCTACTGCTTGTTTGGAGAATGTCAGTGCCCTCGGGCAAATACAAGTCAACATAGAAAATTGGCGTCGGCATGTTGGGAAAAAAACCTTGCTTCAATGCGCCGAAGCCAGCGAAACTTGCCGTCACGATAACGATAAATGCCAGGCACGCTATGCGTGCATTCTTGAGAGAGAACTTAAGATAACTGCGGTAGAAAGTGTAAAGACGTCCGCTGTAAATAATTGACTCAGATTTGGCGGCTGGCTCAGGTCGAAGCAGAATAGTACCCAAAGACGGAATTAGTGTTATTGATAATATCCAACTTAGCAGAAGGGAACCCCCTGCCACGAAAAATAAAGAATTTAGGTACTGGCCTGTTGAATCAGTCGATAGGCCAATTGGTGAAAATGCGGCCATGCCAACAATGGTTGCTCCAAGTAAAGGCACTCGCGTTTGAGCAACTGTTTTAATTGCGGCATCTCTGGGAGACTCTCCCCGCTGAATTCCTGTAACCATTCCCTCTGCTATCACAATTGCATTGTCCACCAGCATGCCCATAGAGATCATGATTGCCCCAAGGGAAATTCTATGCAGCTGGATTCCCGTGGCAGTCATAAAAGCGATGGTGCCCATTATCGTAACTAGGAGTGCTGCGCCGACCATGGCGCCGGCCCGCCAGCCGGTAAAAATAAAGAGCACTAAGATAACTGTCATAACCGACAATGATAAATTGCCGAGAAAGTCATTTATCGACTGATCAACAACACGATGTTGCTCGTAGATAGGATTGATATCCATGCCTGCTGGAAGGACTTCTTTTAAAGAATCAATCTCGCGTTCCACGCGTTTGCCAACTTCGACGACGTTTTCAGTGGTAACGACAGATACCCCGATGGTAAATACACGCTCCTGATTATGCCGGATGATCAATTGAGGTTGAGAACTTTCCGATCGGGAAACTGCTGCAATTTCATCTAGCCTNATCATCTCAGCCGAACCACCCTCGCCTAACAAGGTGCCTCTCAGGTCATCTAGTGTCAGANCCCCACCCGGTGTAGCTAAGCGGAGCCGATATTCGCCGCTCCGCAGAGTNGTTGANCCGGGGAGTTGGGTCTTNGCTCGGATTTGATTTAGCACCATCTCATAAGGGATGCCCAGTTGCAGCAGGGTATCGGTGTCAAAATCAAGAAAAATCCGGTCCTCGGGAAGGCCATCAATTTGAACCTTCCCAACATGCCGGATGTTTTGCAGCCGTTTCTGCAAAAGATTAGCCGCATCGCGATATTCGGATATCGAATATTTCGGAGGCATTGTAACGGCATAAATGATGCCATAGACATCAGAAAAATCATCTTCTATGAGCGGAGGATTGGCCACGGGTGGCAATCGCACTTCCGCTTCCGATATTCTGCGCCGCATTTCATCCCATATCTGCGGCGTCTGATCAACTGTTACCCACCGATGTAGTTCGATCTCAACTTCGGAACGTCCCGCTACAGATCTCGACTCCAATCGATGAATCCAGGGCATCTCACGTATTGATTTTTCAATCTGTTCTGTGATTTCAAGTTCTACCTCTTCTGCAGATGCGCCTGGATATTCTGTGAAAACAAAGGCTTGTTTGAGCGGATAGGGTGGATCCTCTAGCCGTCCAATGTTTTCTAAGCCAAACCAACCCCCTGCCATGCAAAGCAAGGCGAGAAGCCAGACATAAAGCGGATTTTTGAGGGCAAACTCAGTCATCAGTCATTGTATATTTTTGCTAGTCGGTGGCTGAAGGGGAGTTATCCTGTCACCTTCTTGCAGCATTGTGCCCCCCGTTTCTACCACGATTTCTCCAACGTTAAGTCCGTCTTTTATCTCAACCAGGTCGCGTTGGACAACACCACTTTTTACTAGTCTTTTCTCTACGAGAAAGTCAGGATCGGAGGTTACCCAAACGTAGAATGCACCCTCAGGGTCGGTGTGCAGTGCGCCAATTGGCACCACTAAACGATTCAACGAACTAGGCAGAGTGAGAGTAATTCTCGCTGTCATTCCCTGTCGCAGCACCCAGTCAGGAATCTCATGCAATGCAAATCGTGTCCGGTAGGTTTGAGTAGCCAGGTTTGACTCACCTCTTTGTTCAACAATAGACAATTGCCAGGTCAACTGAGGATTGGCAGAGAATCGAGCGAAGGCGCCAGTAATTCTCTTGCTACTTATTTGTGCGGCTAGATCCTCTGCCACATTTGCAACCAATTCAACTTTGTTTGAAGAAGCAAATCGGGCAATTGGCTCTCCGGGAGCTATTGAAGTATGGGCCTCTTGAAACCTGTGCAGGACGATGCCATCGAACGGTGCAGTGATTTTGCAGTCTTTTAAGGCCTCCTCAGCTTGTTCGACTCTGATGCTGAGCATCTCCTCTCTCGTCTTACTGGCATCGAGTTTGGATAAGGGGAGTGTGCCCATGTCATATAACCTAGATAGGCGAGATAATTCTTGAGTCGCTAATGCATGTTCAGACTTGGCATAGTCTAGCGCCAACTCATAGTCTCTGGCGTCAAGTTCAGCGATCATTGCGTCTCTCTTTAACTTCTGGCCTTCGAAGATTGGAATACTTGCAATTTCACCGGAAATGACGAATGTCAGGTCAACGGTGTCTGAATTTTCGACGCGAGCATGAAGATGGTGACGTTTTGGTTCGATTAGTTGGTTTGCGATATATAATTTTGCAGTTCGGAATGTTGAATTAGTTTCTTTTTCTTGACTTTCTTCAGCGCAAGCGGTGATTATCAGGACGATAAGGGAGGCTATGATCCTCATTTGGCAAGTTCCAGCAGGCGTTTTTTTAACCGAGTTTTCTGGTCACTGGTGAATTGGAATAAACCCATCGTTTCAAGCAGCTGCATGCCTTGAAGCGCAAGAGCTACAGTGATGATAAGTTCAGGATCTTCTTCCGCATAAGTGACGTGTTTAAAAAGTGTGTTGAAATAGTCTCGGGCGGGCTGAAGTAGTGCAGGGTCTTCGGCTCCTGCAGCAAGTATGGACTGAGCGGCCGAGCGTTCCTCTGGGCTCAGGGTAAATTCTGTTTCAATTAAGGAGCTCAGTTTCTCTCGGCCGCTAGAATCTTTATTCGCACTGAAAAGAGCTCCTCGCTCAAGAAGCAAATCGTCTAACATTCCTTCGAGAAGTTCTCTCTTTGTCCCGTAGTGATAGAGTAATCCGCCTTTCGAGATCCCTGCTTCGGTGGCTACAGCCTCAATTGTCAGCTTTGCGGCTCCTTGCTCGGAGACTACTGCGCCAGCCGCCTCGCGAATTCGTTTTTTTGTTTTTCCGGAGATCGACACGCCATTAGCCAACTAAACCGTCCAGACGGTATAGTAAAGAAATTAAGCTTTGGGGTAAAGTGNAAATGAATAGAGGCTNCCAGNGGGATCAACTGATCATAGTNATGCGCNCTCGTCAGTCACGCAGATGCCGACTATAGACTTGTAATGGATTCATTGATTACCGGTTTTCCCAACTGTTATTTACCCCAGTTCTGCAAGTAGGATCTTCGATTTTGGCGTACCATACTTTGGATATCACCATGGTATCTTTCGGCCTGTGACATGCCAAAATGAGCCTGTTTCTCGGAGGGTTTTCTCATCCATCAGCTTAATTAGGCCTTTCGCAGACTCGGAAGCATTGATATCGCCGTTGAAGCCTGTCATTTCTGTTCTCACATAGCCGGGATGCAGAAGAAATACCGCAGTTCCTCTTCCTCTGAGATCTTCACTGAGGCTCTTTCCAGCCATGTTTAGCGCCGACTTCGACATCCGGTATCCATAGTAGCTGCCAGAGGTGTTTTCGGTTATCGAGCCCAGTCGACTAGTCAGTAGTCCGATTTTAGACTGTTTGGCTAGGTAGGGTAAAAATGCCTGTACAGCGAGGATTGGGCCAATGGCATTTACTGACATCTGTCTGACTAGTGACCTCTGTGTAAGTTGCTCAAGGTTTTCGTTTTTGAGAATTCCCGAGACATGTATTAGCCAGTCCAATCGCGCCTTACCAAGCTGTTTGACTTGAGTTCGCATGACCTCTGGATCAGTTACATTAAAGTTTTCTATTACTGCGGTGGGTTTTAGGTTGGTTAATGCGCGGGATGGTTCTCGGCAAAAAGCAAAAACGCTCCTGCCATCGGCAATTANGTGTCGCACTAGCTCAAGGCCAATACCTCGATTTGACCCTACGACAGCTATATTTCGTCCCTTCAGGCTCAATTCTCCTTGGTTAGATATTGCTTATATCAACACATTTAATTGGCTTACTTGACCGAACGCAAAAGCCGTGAGGGGCCAAAGCTTAATTAACGCGAACCCTTGCAGTTTGACGGCTGAGCGCTACGAGCTTGCCTTTTGCGTCCCAGTAATAGCCATCCTCTTCAAGCACGCCATCCGAAATAGCATGGGTGGACAAAGTGCCCCGGATGGGACCGGGGTTTGGGATGCCCCGAATCTGCACGCTTAACTCAACTGTTGGAACCCAGCCAGCTAACCCAAAAATATTAAATGGCGGTGGTGGCAATGCATCGGCAAACATTAAGAGGGATAAAATATCTGGATCTGATCCATCTCTGTGCGCTATCCAGCCCTCGAATCTGGCATCCCCAGTTGGACCGCCGTTTGCTAGAACTTGACCGCCGGAAGTCAGGCGGACATTTACGCGCTGTCTGAACTCGAGTTGCGTGTTGCCGGCGTCTTCACAGTCATCCCAGGCTGGAATCTCAACTGGTGCAAGGTCGGTCCAGCTGGGCCCAGACATATTACTGATATCAACATAAGCCGCCGTAATTTGTACCTTGACCTCGCCCTTCTGAAGCATTTTCACGACGGCATGAGTGGTACGCTTGCTCGAGCGAAGTATCTCAACATGACAGTCAATCGGGCCGAGGACGGTGGGGGATAGATAGAAGGCGTTTATCACTTGGGGGTGGGGGTGGGGTAACGCCTCGCTCAGTGCCCTCGCTCCAACCGCCATAACGTAACCGCCGTTTGGAACACGCCCTATGCGCCAGCCTCGGTGCAGGTGTCCTCTCCAAATCCTGTCGCTGATTTTTTCGACCGATGTTTCAAACTCGAATTGACCCATTTCTATTTCTCCGTGTGCTAAATTTATAACAACTGGGTCACAAAAGAAATTTTCCGTATCAAGTATATCTTGACTCACAAATTTAGTCGAAAGAACGATGGCAAGAATTTAATTAACGCAGATAAAATCAAGATTGCGAGTCGACGCAACAACAACCAGAAAATGCATTAAATGGTTTTATTGCGTAGACTCGCAAAGGGAGAGGCAAATTTCATTTGATAGATCTAGATTCGTCGCTGTTTTCGCTAAAACTCATACCGTAATTCAGCTTTGAATTCACGACCGGACGCCAAAAAGAGATCGAGGGCGGGATCATCAGCCGACTTTCCATCGACACTTATCCAGTCCCAATACTTTCTATCGGTTAAATTTTCCACGCCGACTTTGGCTGACAGATTCCCATTAATCATGTAGTCTGCATAAAGATTAAGTGTGGTATGGCCGGCAACCTCCAAACAGGCGCCTCTTCCTGATCGGCCGCAGTTTGATTCGTTTTCAGGCCCATCATCGATCATGGAACCTATTCCCTGAATCGTCAGTCTGTCTCCAAAGGGTTTCCACTCAAGGGTGACCAAAACTTCAGAGGGGCTAACACTCGTCAATTTCTCACCATTTTTTTCACCGTAATTACGATTGACGCCAATGCTTGTCGTAAGATTTTCAGAAAACCTCTGCTCCAGCTCCAGCTCGAAACCCCGAATAGAAACATCGTCGAGATTGACGTACTGATAGATCATCAAGCCTCGCGGTGTCGACCCAGTTAGGTCTGTTTCAATAAACTTTTCATAGTCGGTATCAAAAAAAGCCAATGACCAGCTAGTATCCTAGGTACTTCCTCGGAGGCCGATCTCATAGCCGGAACTTTCTTCTGATTCTAGCTCTGGATTTGGTGCAACGCTGTAGTAGTAGGCAAAGTTAACAAAGGATAAATTGGCGCTCTCGTAGTCAGGGCTTCGAAACCCCTCAGCATACTGTGCGAAGATCGATAAGTTGTCTGACAGGTCATAAAGAAACCCGAGTTTCCCAGATACCGCACTGTCATCAATTTGTGCAAGCTCGTTCCTGGATACGTTTGACGCATTAAAGAGCGAATCTGGCTGAGGGTTTAAGTCATACTGATCGTATCTTAAACCCAGAACAAGTGACATTCTGTCATTGAACGTTATGCGATCACTAAGATAGGCTGCTGATCTCTCGGTTTCGGTATCGGGAAATGTTTTGTTTGGGTAGATATCGCCACCGAACATACTCGAAGTGGATCCAGTTATTACATTAGTAGCCGTTTTGTACCTCGGTCGCTCAACGTCAATATTTTCGTATTCTAAACCATAAACCAGCTGGTGTTTAATGCCCGATTCCATATCCAAATCTTTATTAAGTTGAATCGAAAGACCCTCAACTGATTGATTGAATTCGAAGTTACTTGCCTCTGTCTGAAATTGTGTTGGCCCAGTAATTGGGCCGAATCCGAAGATCTGTTTTACCTTATCCGTCTTTTGCTGTTGATCTGTCGACTGATGAAAAGCATTAATGGTTACGTCGTCGAAAAGGAGCTTTTTACCCGAAAATTCGTAGGATAGGGTATATCTTTCTCGCTTAGTCTCATCGTCTCCGAGCGACTCTGATGTGTTTGTGATCGGTGCTGGGAAAAAACTCATTCCAATACCCGTTGGCAGATACCACTCGAATTCTGATTGTTCGAGATCAATTGCCATTGATATTGTAGACGATTCGGTAATCTCATATTTCATTTTCGCAAGGACGCTCGTCTTTTCTCCCGACATTGGATTAGGGTCTCGCGTTGAATCATCGTGCAACTTTGTCTGCTCCGAGTCGTGCTGAGTTGCCTGAAGAATCCAGCCGAAGTTATCGTTGCTCGAAGCCATCAGCGCTCCAGCCTTGACTCTATCGGAGCTTGAGTCAAAACTCGTTTTGACAGAAGTGAAGAGCTGTCCGGCAATTGCAAAGTCCTCGGGATCTTTAGTGACGTAGGAGATGACACCAGCGAGTCCATCTGATCCATACAACGCCGAGCTTGGCCCTTTTAGGATTTCGACACGCTTGAGTAGCTCGGTATCCACGAGATCACGGCCATAACCGGTGTAAGTATCACCTACACGAACTCCGTCAACTAGGACGTTTACGCGTTTACCACCCAAGCCCCGGATTATTATTCCATCGTTATACATCCTTCCATAAGCTTGGCCTTTATCCACATGCACGCCTACCTCAGTGGCGAATAGTTGAGCCATATCACTGACCATCCGAGAGTCAATATCGGATCGATCAATTACACCAACCGAGCCAATCACTTCGTCCATAGGGACAGGGACGCGAGATGAAATTACCACTATTTCTTCGATCGGAGTTGCCTTGTCGTCGACATCAGTCCTGCTAGCCTGGGCTGAATTTGATGATCCGAGAATTAGAGCAATGACGATTGCAGCGGGTAAGACATGAAAAAAACGAAAGATTCTATTTTCATTTGAAACGGCAGCATGATGCATTTTTTTGCTCCTGGAGGCATTAGTGAATATAATCTGGACATTCTTTAAGATCGTAATAATAATCATTATCGTTCGTATTCAAAATGATTTTTTGGTATGGCGGAAATAATCAAAATGATGAAGAACCTATTAAAGATTCTCAGTTCCTTTGCGTTATCGTCAGCGGCGCTTGCCTGCGAACCAGCGATTGACACCTCTCGCATTGCTGTCGCCGGTGGTTCAATTACGTAATTCTTTTCTCTCTGGGGATGGCGAAAAATATCGTCGCTGTGGATACCACTTCGAATTATCCTGCTATCGCAAAAAACTTGCCCTCTATAGGATATGTAAGAAATGTCTCAGCGGAGGGAGTGCTATCCCTAAGTCCAACACTCATAATCGGTGAGCATGATATGGGACCACCCGAGACCTTGGCACAGCTCAAAAATTCCGTGATCGAGCATTTTGTAGTTGAAGAAGTGCACACCAGCGGGGGAATTGTTGACAAGTTTCTTTGCGTTGCGAGGATGGTTGGTCGTGAGGCATCAGCTCGTGAAATCGTTCGGGAAAAGCTCTTGGTTAACATAAACTTGCTAGGTGAATTTATTGCCAAACGGACTGGACCACCACCTAGGGTATTGTTTGTGCTGAGTATGCGAAGTGGTTCTCCTATTGTGGGCGGGCGAGGCGTTTCAGCCGATGGGTTCATCAGTATGTTTGGTGGTGTCAATAGCGTTGAGTTTGAGGGCTGGAAACCAGTAGGGCCAGAGGCCATAATTTCTGCTGATCCGGACATGATAATCATCACACAGCGCGGCCTTAGGGGCTATGGAACTTTGAGAGAACTTGTGAATCATCCTTATTTGCGATGGACCCAAGCTGCCAAAAATAACAATATTCTTACAATGGATGGTATGGAAATGTTAGGCTTTGGTCCCCGAACGCTCGATGCCGCAGTGGTAGTAGCAAGTGAAATGGTTGATTAAATGTTTCGCCAAAAAGATCAAGTTGTAACCGTAAGACTTTTATTCCTCTCGATTATACTGGGGGCAATAATCGCAAGTATTGTTGGGAGTTTTTCAATACCAGCTACAGACTTACTATTTGGTTCATTGACCGAATTGCAAAGAACTGTTTGGATTGAGATACGCCTGCCAAGGGTCATTCTGTCGGGCTTAGTCGGTGCCAGTCTCGGGCTATCAGGAGCGGCTTTGCAAGGTCTTTTTAGGAATCCTCTTGCAGATCCGGGCCTCATTGGCGTGTCTGCCGGCGCTGCTTTAGGGGCGGCTATCGTGATTGTACTTACTTCTGAGCTCTCGATCCCATCGTCTTTGGAGCTTGTTTTATTGCCTCTTGCTGGAATTATCGGAGCATCGATGGTGACTCTCCTCCTTTTTTTATTCTCCAGGGGCTTTGGTTATCAGGGCGTCACCTATTTACTGTTGATAGGTATTGCAGTTAATGCAATCGCGAGTGTCGGCATCGGCATCTTAACCTACATCAGTACCGACTCAGAACTTCGTTCGTTGACCTTTTGGACTATGGGCAGTTTTGGGGGAGTGACTTGGTCGGTGCTTGTGCCCG
>NZJL01000021.1 GCA_002692165.1 Porticoccaceae bacterium | reverse complement strand
TGCTCTGGATCAAGCCAAAGATGCTCGACTTCACATTCTTGAAAGAATGAACTCAGTGCTCGCGACCGGCCGGGAGGAGGTGGCAGAGTCTGCGCCTCGCATGGGCATAATGCAGATCCAATCGGACAAGATACGTGATGTTATTGGCAAAGGTGGCGCTACTATCCGTGCTCTTTGCGAGGAAACTAATTCCACAATCGATATTACGGACGACGGAGCGGTAAAAATTTATGCTGATGATAATGATGGGTTGCAGGCGGCTATAGACGCGATCAGTGCTATCGTTGCAGATCCAGAGCCAGGAGCTATTTATGATGGTAAAGTTGTCCGCATAGTCGATTTTGGTGCGTTTGTAAACTTTATGCCGGGGATCGACGGTCTCGTGCATATATCACAGATCGCTAAAGAGCGAGTTAATAAGGTAACAGACCACCTATCTGAAGGTCAGAGTGTTCGAGTAAAAGTAATAGACATTGATAATCGTGGTCGGGTTAAGTTGTCAATAAAAGAAGCGGATGTAGACGATGCGAAAGCGACCACGGATGCCCAGTAATANTTNNGGCNGCTTTCACAAGGTCATCTGANAATCANATTANTTTCNAAAAAACGTGTTCGTCACTNNGANNTTGCTAGNTNAANCAGCTCAGANGCNTGTCTGNGGGTNTTTTCCGTTATTACTGCNCCCCCGAGCATGCGCGCNANCTCTTCAACACGTTTTTTTGAGTCGAGTGTTTCTATTGTTGAGATGGTCGCGCTCCCATCTACAATTTTTCTAGCTTTNTAATGGGCGCGCGCATGCGCGGCGACTTGAGCTTGATGTGTTACGCTTATGATCTGACCCTTTTCTCCCAACGTCTTCAACAAGGNGCCCACNGTGTCCGCNGTNGCNCCGCCAATCCCCACATCCACCTCGTCAAAGATCANCGTGGGAATATGCGAATTTTGGGCGGCTACTGCCTGAATTGCTAGACTAATCCTTGAAAGCTCGCCACCTGAGGCGATCTTATTAAGCGATCGGTAGGGCTGGCCTTTTGATGTCGAGATGACGAACTCCACTTCCTCAAGTCCATTCGATCTAGCCATTAGGTCCTTGACTGGAATGAGTGTTACAGAAAAGCTGGCTTCTCGCATTGAAAGGTCTTCCAGTTTTTCGTTAATTTCTTGCACCATTCTATTCATTGCTTCTGATCGCATCCTGCTGAGTTTGGACGCGGAGTTTCGGAATTTGTCTCTATGTTCGTTTATAAGATTTTTTAATTGCAGTACTTTATTTTGGTCTATGCTCAGGTCCGCAAGTTCCTGCTTTAAACCACTATAAACTCGCAATAGCTGTTCAGGCCTTACCTTGTGTTTGCGAGATAGCTGAAAGATTGAAGAGAGCCGATGGTCTACTTCTGATAATCTTTCAGGGTTGACAGAGAAATTATCGATAGATATTTCAATCTCTCTTGCGGCTTCTTCCACCTGGATCAAACTGCTTCTGAGCATTTCTTCAACATGGACAATTTCAGATGGCTTCTCGGGGAGGTTCATTGATATTGATAGCGCTTGATTGAGATTATCTCGAATATTGTCCCCGTCCTTGTGCGAGCAAAGCAACAGGATTTGACGACAGTCTTGTATGATTTGTTCAGCATTTGCTAGTCTCCGTTGCTCAGCTTCAAGTCTAGTAATCTCATCCTTCTCTAATTCCAGCAATTCCAACTCGTTAATTTGATATTGGAGTAATTCAATCCGAGATGCGTCGTCATTAACCTTATTTTCAAGGGAACTTAGGTTTTTAAGAGCTTTGTCTAGCGCCAGAAATTCTTTTTTGACTCTTGCGGCCAAGGCGCTGGCTTTGGCATATTCATCGAGTAATCGTCTGTGGGTGCTGCGATTCAGTAACGACTGATGTTCATGCTGATCGTGGATGTCTACTAGTATTCCACCTATGTCTTGAAGCTGTTGCATAGTACACGGATCGCCGTTGATGTATCCACGGGAGCGACCNTCAGCTTTCAATATTCGGCGCAGAATACAGNTATNATNTGGCTCAAAATCTCGTNCTTTGAGCCANTNTAATGCCAAAGGAATCTCGGAAACTTCGAATTGTGCGGAAACTTCACTTACCTTTTCTCCGTATCGTATAGCCTCGACGTCCGCGCGACTGCCGAGGGCCAAGGCAAGAGCTTCTAGGATTAACGATTTNCCAGCTCCAGTTTCGCCGCTAATTGCTGTTAACCCTCCCGAAAATTCAATCTCCAGGTTNCTAACAAGAGTGTAATTTTTGATATGAAGAGAAATTAACAATTTTTTAGATCCAAAGCCTTCACGGTTTATACACGGAAGGATGGTTTTAGGCAATCGCTTGAAAGTAAATAGTTTGACCCCATATCGAGGTTTAAGCCGATTTTTTTAAAACAACACGAATTAATGAGGAATTAGCTGTGTCGAAGGAGCTAGAGACGGGCAATGAGGATTTGTCAACGGACGGCGTGAGGGAGGATTTTGAGCCTGCAGATGAAGAGCTGTCGTCAGACCAAGAGCGGCTGCGCAATGATTTGGAAGAAGCCAATGATCAGCTTTTGAGAATGAAAGCGGAAGTCCAAAACATTCGTCGCAGAGCTCAGAGAGATGTAGAGAACGCCCATAAATTTTCGCTTGATAAGTTTGTCAATGGATTGCTGCCAGTTGTTGATAATATGGAGCGTGCTCTCGGTTCAGTTGACGACGAATCGAGAGGCGATGATGCCGTCTCCGAGGGACTTGAACTGACGCTAAAAAGCTTTATAGCCGTTCTGGAAGACTTTCATGTGGTGCAGATTGATCCGGTGGGTCAGCCTTTTGATGCCGAGTTACATCAGGCTGTAAGCATCATTCCAAATAACGACCTTGAGCCTAATACCGTAATTGATGTGTTCCAAAAGGGTTATACATTAAGTGGAAGACTCGTCCGACCAGCTATGGTCAGTGTTTCAAACGCGTTATAGGGCTTGAATTTGTGCAATTTGCACCCACATACAGCAACAGTCAATAGCGCAATCCGCTATTTATTTGCTAACAATTAATACAGGAGATTTCCGGCATGGGAAAAATTATAGGGATAGACCTTGGCACTACTAACTCGTGTGTTGCTGTTTTGGAAGGAGATAAGCCCAAGGTTATTGAAAACGCCGAAGGGGCCCGGACGACGCCCTCAGTGGTGGCCTATGTCGATGATGGCGAAATTCTGGTAGGCCAATCGGCCAAACGTCAGGCCGTTACTAACCCGAGTAATACTGTTTATGCGGTGAAGAGGCTCATCGGTCGAAGGTTTGAAGATGACGTCGTTCAGAAAGATATAAACATGGTGCCATACAGTATCGTAAAAGCGGATAACGGCGATGCATGGGTGCAAATACAGGGAGACAGCAAGGCAGCGCCTCAAATCTCTGCCGAGACCCTGAAGAAAATGAAGAAAACCGCAGAAGATTACCTAGGCGAGTCAGTTGCTGAAGCGGTCATCACCGTGCCTGCGTACTTTAATGACTCCCAACGACAGGCGACAAAAGATGCTGGTCGTATTGCGGGATTAGATGTCAAACGAATCATTAACGAACCTACGGCGGCNGCTCTAGCNTACGGTATTGATAAAGTCTCTGGGGATCGNGTGGTGGCGGTTTATGATCTCGGAGGCGGCACNTTCGATATTTCGATNATTGAGATTGCAGATGTTGATGGGGAAACACAGTTCGAGGTTTTGGCAACGAACGGGGATACCTTCCTTGGTGGTGAAGACTTTGACTTGAGTCTGATAGATTACTTATCCTCTGAATTTCAACAAGACAGCGGCATTGATTTGCATGGAGATCCGTTGGCGATGCAGCGGCTTAAGGAGGCAGCCGAGAAGGCAAAAATTGAACTCTCTTCGAGCCAACAGACCGAGGTAAACCTTCCTTACATTACCGCTGATTCAACGGGACCAAAGCACTTAGTTGTTAAATTAACCCGCACGAAGTTGGAGTCGCTAGTTGAAGTCTTGGTTGAACGCTCTCTCGGACCTTTAAAGATTGCGTTGAAAGACGCTGGAAAATCGGCCTCTGACATTGACGAGATAATTCTAGTGGGGGGACAGACTAGGATGCCATTGGTGCAAGACAAGGTTACCGCATTCTTTGGCAAAGAACCCCGAAAGGATGTGAATCCAGACGAGGCGGTAGCAGTTGGGGCAGCCCTGCAGGGAGCCGTGTTGGCCGGAGATGTCACCGACGTATTACTATTGGATGTCACACCCTTAAGTCTCGGAATTGAAACGATGGGTAGCGTNGCGACGCCCGTAATCGAAAAGAATACGACAATNCCNACTAAAAANTCTCAGATCTTCTCGACAGCTGACGACAATCAGACAGCCGTGACAATTCATGTCGTTCAAGGTGAACGAAAACAGGCAATTCAAAATAAATCTCTAGGTCGATTTGACCTGGCGGATATCCCTCCTGCGCCGAGAGGAATGCCTCAGATTGAGGTAACTTTTGATATCGATTCGAATGGTATTCTAAATGTCGGCGCAAAAGACAAGGCTACGGGTAAGGAACAGTCTATCGTCATAAAAGCGTCCTCGGGGCTGTCGGAGGAAGAAATTCAGTCTATGGTTCGTGACGCTGAAGCAAACGCAGAGGATGATAAAAAATTCGAGGAATTGGTGCAGGCAAGAAATGCTGCGGACGGTCTTGCGCATGCTGGTAAAAAAACTTTGCAGGAGGCGGGCGATAAGGCCGATCCGCAAGAGAGAACTGCTATAGAAAATGCTATTAAAGCAGTTGAGGAAGCCGTTCAAGGGGACGAC
This sequence comes from Porticoccaceae bacterium, assembly GCA_002692165.1. Classification (GTDB taxonomy): domain Bacteria; phylum Pseudomonadota; class Gammaproteobacteria; order Pseudomonadales; family Porticoccaceae; genus TMED48. Next base: position 7,235 of record NZJL01000021.1, on the reverse strand, counting down.
AAAGAGAAGATTGACAAAGCGGCTCAAGAACTCTCAGAGGTGTCGGGTAAGCTGGCGCAAAAATTGTATTCAGAGCAAGCACAAGAAGCTCAAAATGAGACTCAATCTGAGCCTTCCAATGACCCGACTGATGATGCGATGGATGCAGAGTTTGAGGAAGTGAAAGAAGACACCAAATAAGGCTAGTTTATAACGATAACTGGCTTCCTTTGTGCGCGGGTCAAGCCCCTCGCCACTTCGAGTTTGGGCTTAGTCCAAGCTCAATACCATTCAGCAGCGAAAGGCATGTTATGTCAAAGCGTGATTATTATGAAGTGCTGGGAGTGAATCGGGACGCTTCGGCGGACGAGGTCAAAAAAGCATTTCGACGTGTGGCGATGAAGCACCATCCCGACCGCAACCCTGACAATAANCAGGCGGAGGAAAAGTTCAAAGAAGCTCAAGAAGCCTATGAAATTCTGAGTGACGATGAGAAGCGAAGTAATTTTGATCGATTTGGGCATGCGGCGGCCAATCAGTCTAGTTCGGGCGGTGCGGCGTTTAGTGATATATTTGGGGATGTGTTTGGAGACATATTTGGCGGCGGCTCGGCTGGTCGAGGCGCCCCGGCGCGTGGTTCGGATTTGCGCTATGACTTACATTTGGCACTTGAAGACGCTGTTAGGGGCAAAACGGTAGAGATTGAGATACCGACCATGGAAANCTGCATAGCTTGCGGTGGNTCTGGTGCCAGAAAAGGGTCGTCGCCNAAAACATGNAGCTCATGTCAAGGGGCCGGNCAGGTAAGGATGCAGCAAGGTTTCTTTTCTGTTCAGCAGACGTGCCCAAAATGTCGTGGTCGTGGTCAAATGATCACAGATCCATGCGGCGAGTGTCACGGTCAGGGCGTCCAAGAGAAACGGAATACTTTATCTGTTAAAATCCCGCCGGGCGTAGATACTGGTGATAGGATAAGGTTGTCAGGTAAAGGAGAGGCCGGACCCCAAGGNGGGGNNANNGGTGACCTGTATGTTCAAATNGGNGTCNCTAAGCATAGTATTTTNGTNCGGGATGGNGCNAATNTGCACTGCGATGTGCCGATTAGNTTCCGTCAAGCNGCGCTCGGAGGTGATTTAGAAGTTCCAACACTATCNGGNNGAGTAAAATTNAAAATTCCGTCAGAGACGCAGAGCGGCAAATTATTCCGCTTGAGGGGTAAAGGAGTGTCTCAAGTGAGAGGCGGAGGCCCAGGAGACTTGCTTTGTAAGGTGATTGTTGAAACTCCAGTAAACTTGTCTGCAAAGCAAATTAAGTTGCTGGAAGGGTTCGACAAGAGTTTGTCTGGCAACAGTAAGCATTCCCCAAGAAGTGAAAGTTGGTTTGGTGGTGTCAAGACTTTTTTCGATAATTTAACAAGGCAATGAGCTTCACACACTCTTCNAATAAAAGTNGATTTNNAAAAAAAGAGATGATCAGGATTGCAATAGCTGGNGGTGCCGGGCGCATGGGTGCTGCTNTGGCGAAGGTTGCTNACCAGACTGAGGACGTGANACTTGTTGGTGCTNTAGAGCANCCAGCTAGTCCGATGATTAGTGNTGANNTCGGTGAGNTGNCGGGTCTCGGCAANATAGGNGTGCCTATAACNGACTCTATAGAANANNTATTNGGAACCTTCGANACNTTGATAGACTTCTCATCGCCTGAGTCTACGGTCAACAATGCGGCCAAATGNGCNAANAAAGGTTTAGGAATGGTGGTGGGNACCACGGGTTTGGNTAATGAGCAGNTAGAGGCNCTGAGATCNGCGGGTNAGCGCATCCCTATATGCATGGCGTCAAATTTTTCTACCGGNGTAAANCTTTGTTTCAAGTTGGCTGCCATNACCGCTAGAGTNTTGGGCGATGAAGTTGACATTGAAATTAGCGAAGCGCACCATCGCAACAAGGTAGACTCACCCTCGGGCACAGCGCTAGCCCTGGGCGCTTCGGTGGCGGATGCATTGAATCGGAAATTAGACGACGTGGCGGTATATCGGGGAGCGGGCCAGATAGGCAAAAGGCCCCAAAAGGCCATTGGATTTTCGACAATTAGGGCTGGTGATATTGTTGGTGATCATACAGTACTATTTGCTGGTGAAGGGGAAGTCCTGGAAATCACGCATCGGGCATCTAATCGGATGGCGTTTGCTGCCGGAGCGGTGCGCGCTGCTATTTGGCTGAATCACCAACCATCAGGGCTTTATGATATGCAGGATGTTTTAGGGTTGAATTAACAACGCCAATAATTTAGATAATTTGGAAATAACTTATACATGCCGTTGGACATGAGGGATCATTTTCAATAGAATGCTCCTCCAAGGCGAGCGGATTGCTTGCGTGAGTGCGTGAGGTAAAATACCGAGTGTCAAGATCAGATGAACGAGATGAAACTTACCGTTTCATCTCGTTTTTTTATGCTGAACGGCAATTATCAATCATAAATTCACTGCGCCAAAAATATGCTCATTAGGAGGATTTCTTGAGTCTCGATAATGATAGGGACGCTGTTCTTGCCTTGGAGGATGGAACCACGTTCAGGGGGGTGGCGATTGGGTCCTTTGGATTGTCTGTCGGAGAAGTGGTTTTCAATACAGCAATCACCGGATATCAAGAGATATTGACAGATGCCTCCTACGCGCGCCAGATTGTAACACTTACCTTTCCGCACATCGGCAATGTAGGAATTAATGCGGAAGATGAGGAATCTAGTGATGTATGGGCTGCTGGTCTGGTTATTCGTGATCTCTCAAGTGTGGAATCAAATTTTCGAAGTAATGGGAGCCTAGCTGATTACCTTAAAGGCAAAAATGTTGTCGGTATAGCTGGCATTGACACACGCAAATTGACTCGTATTCTGCGTGAGAAGGGTTCCCTGAGTGGTTGCATTATGAGTGGTCAAGTAGATCCTGAGTTGGCTTTAAAATCAGCGCGTGAGTTTCCCGGCCTTCAGGGCATGGATCTTGCGAGTTCAGTTTCTATTAAAACTCCTACTGTATGGCAAGAACCAAGCTGGGGGTTGAATGGTGCATGTCACATGCCTAAAGCTAAAAAATTCAGAGTAGTTGCTTATGACTATGGCGTAAAGCACAATATTTTGAGACTTCTTGTTGACAGATGTTGCGAAATAATTTTAGTCCCGGCTCGGATGCGTGCTTCAGAGGTTCTGGAGCTTAAGCCAAATGGGGTGTTTTTATCTAATGGGCCCGGAGATCCAGCCCCTTGTGACTACGCCATCGAAGCTATAAAGACCATTATTGACAATGCGATCCCCGTATTCGGTATTTGCCTTGGTCATCAATTGTTAGCACTCGCCTCTGGGGCCAAGACTAAAAAAATGAAGTTTGGTCATCATGGAGCAAATCATCCGGTACTAGATATTACCTCCCGTCGTGTGCTTATCACTAGCCAAAATCACGGTTTTGCAGTAGACGAATCGAGCTTGCCTAACAACCTCAAACCGACGCATCGNTCACTNTTCGATGGTTCCCTGCAGGGGATAGAGCGGACTGANAAACCGGCTTTCAGTTTTCAAGGTCATCCAGAGGCGAGTCCGGGTCCGCACGAAGCATCCACACTNTTTGATCGGTTTATCAGCTTGATGGCTGAGCATAAGCAACTCAAATCATGACTTTTTCAACCAAGAGGTGTTTAACTTAAAGATTCACATGTTTTTGGAGAAAACATGCCTAAAAGAACGGACATAGAGAGCATTCTCATCATCGGAGCAGGCCCCATTGTTATAGGACAAGCTTGCGAATTTGATTATTCAGGAGCGCAGGCCTGTAAAGCTCTGCAAGAAGAAGGCTTTCGGGTTATTTTAGTCAACTCTAACCCCGCGACGATTATGACCGACCCCGCAATGGCTGACGCAACCTACATCGAACCCGTTGAGTGGAAGACGGTGGCCAAAATAATAGAAAAAGAGAGACCGGATGCCCTCTTGCCCACTATGGGGGGTCAGACGGCCCTCAATTGTGCGCTAGATTTATCCAAGCACAATATTCTTCACCAGTATGGCGTAGAAATGATAGGGGCTGATGCAGATGCAATAGATAAAGCTGAGGACCGCGAGCGTTTCGATAAAGCAATGCGTTCGGTTGGTCTGAAGACACCAGAATCGGGAATCGCCCATAGTCTTGAGGAAGCGCATCAAATAGCTGATAGATTTGGATTNCCCTGCATTATCCGCCCCTCTTTTACCATGGGTGGNTCAGGTGGCGGGATTGCTTATAATCGCGAAGAATTTGGAGATATCTGTAGNCGAGGCCTTGATCTGTCTCCNACNANTGAGTTGCTTATCGATGAATCGTTGATTGGCTGGAAAGAATTTGAAATGGAGGTGGTCCGAGANTCAAGAGATAATTGCATTATAGTTTGNTCGATAGAGAACTTTGATCCAATGGGAATTCATACNGGNGACTCAATCACCGTTGCTCCTGCCCAAACGCTCACTGACAAGGAATACCAGTTAATGCGCAATGCCGCAATTGTTGTGCTTCGAGAAATTGGAGTTGAAACGGGGGGNTCAAATGTCCAGTTTGCGGTAAATCCTGANAACGGTGAGTTGGCCGTCATTGAAATGAACCCTAGAGTNTCNCGCTCNTCNGCCTTAGCGTCTAAAGCCACAGGCTTTCCGATTGCCAAAGTTGCCGCAAAACTGGCTATCGGTTACACGNTGGATGAGTTAAAAAATGAAATTACGAATGGNGCAACACCTGCCTCCTTCGAGCCTAGTATCGATTATGTTGTGACCAAAATACCTAGGTTTGCATTTGAAAAGTTCGACCAGGCTGATCCTGTCTTGACCACGCAAATGAAATCCGTCGGTGAGGTAATGGCGATCGGGCGAACCTTCCAGGAATCTCTCCAGAAGGCTCTCAGAGGTCTAGAGGTCGATTCAGCCGGCTTTGAATCATTGACATCAGAAAAAAGTGATACAAACATTCTTTATAACAGACTTGCTCAGGCAACCCCAGAACGCATTTGGTATATTGGTGATGCTTTTCGCAGCGGTATGGGTTGTGGCGAAATTTTCGAGCTAACAAAGATTGATCCGTGGTTCCTAGCGCAGATCGAGGATATCATTCACGAAGAATCTAAGGTGAGTCGTCTGGAAAATTTAGACAGACAGACGCTCTTCCGGCTCAAGCAAAAAGGCTTTTCTGATAAGCGTTTAGCAACTGTTTTGGGATGTAGAGAGGCTGATGTTACCCAGCGTCGACACGAATATAACTTACATCCAGTTTATAAACGGGTAGACACTTGCGCCGCAGAATTTTCTACCGAGACAGCTTATATGTACTCGACATATGAAGAAGAGTGCGAAGCGTATCCTACCGACGGAGAAAAAATTTTGGTTCTTGGAGGTGGCCCGAACCGAATAGGTCAGGGTATCGAATTTGACTATTGTTGTGTTCATGCTGCGTTGGCGATGCGCGAGGATGGTTTTGAAACTATCATGGTGAATTGTAATCCGGAAACAGTTTCTACAGATTTTGATATCTCAGATCGATTGTTTTTCGAACCAGTTACTCTTGAAGATGTTTTAGAGATCGTTCGGCTTGAAAAGCCTTTAGGAGTGATTGTGCAGTTTGGGGGTCAAACCCCTCTCAAATTGGCACGTTCACTGAGCGCCAATGGCGTGAATATCATAGGGACATCCCCTGATGCAATTGATCGAGCAGAGGATCGAGAACGTTTTCAGCATATGCTCAAGAAGCTTAATATTTTGCAACCAGCTAATACGACCGCGAGAAGCGCAGAAGAAGCGAAAAGTTTGGCGGATCGGATCGGATATCCGTTAGTGGTCAGACCATCTTACGTGCTTGGCGGACGCGCTATGGAAATTGTGTCTACGGAACAAGAACTTCGACAGTATATGCTAACAGCCGTGAAAGTGTCGGAAGATTCGCCAGTGCTGCTTGACTTCTTTTTGCCAAATGCAATAGAAATCGATGTCGACGCAGTAAGCGATGGCAATACAGTGGTCATTGGGGCAATAATGCAACACATNGAGCAGGCNGGGATACATTCNGGTGACTCCGCTTGTTCNTTNCCCCCATACAGCCTCGATATGGATGTNCAAAACCGGATGCGAGTCATATGCAAAAAGATGGCGAAGGAGCTGGGGGTTGTAGGGTTAATGAACGTGCAACTAGCCATACAAGATGACAAAATCTATGTCATTGAAGTTAACCCGAGAGCTTCACGAACAGTCCCTTTCGTTTCGAAGTGCATCGGTGTTTCGCTTGCTAAAATAGCAGCCCGTTGCATGGCAGGGCAAACTTTAGAGTCTCAAGGGTTTACTGAGGAAATTATTCCNCATTATTTCGGTGTNAAGGAAGCGGTTTTTCCGTTCAATAAATTTCCCGGCATAGACCCCATTCTTGGGCCAGAGATGAAATCGACTGGAGAAGTGATGGGCGTGGGAAAAACTTTTGCAGAAGCATNTGGTAAGGCTGAACTTGGTTCTGGNGCAGAAATTCCGACCAAAGGGACAGCTTTCATAAGNGTGNGAGAGAGGGATAAGAGCCAGTTGGCAAATATTGCGAGAGATTTGCATGATTTGGGCTTCGACCTGATTGCAACAAGGGGGACAGCATCTGAAATCAGTAAGGCCGGAGTGCCTGTAACCCTTGTGAATAAGGTCCAAGAAGGAAGACCTCATATCGTTGATATGATTAAAAGTGATCGGATAGATCTTATAATTAATACAACAGAAGGGCGACAAGCCATTTCAGATTCTTCAACCATTCGTTCAAATGCTGAGCAGCACGGTGTATATTATACGACGACTATTGCTGGGGGCAGCGCTGTTTGTGAAACACTGAAGTTTTCGGGGGAGATCGCCGTCCAGAGTCTGCAAGAATTGCATTTGGAGATCGAATGATGCAGAAGAACCCGATGACGCTAGAGGGAGAAAAATCTCTCAGGGAACAACTAGATTTGTTAAAAACTATCAAGCGCCCGGCGATTATTGAGGCGATAGCTGCTGCCAGAGAACATGGTGACTTAAAAGAAAATGCTGAATATCATGCGGCGCGTGAGCAACAAAGTTTTGTTGAAGGGCGGATTCAGGAAATCGAAGGTAAACTTTCGCATTCACAAGTGATTGATATTGCGACAATGCCTGCAGGTACTCGAGTGATTTTCGGCTGTACGGTAGTTATTATAAACATGAAAACGGATGACATTTCTAGATATCGCATCGTTGGGGAC
>NZJL01000020.1 GCA_002692165.1 Porticoccaceae bacterium | reverse complement strand
AATATATCTTCTGTAGAAGTCGAGAGTGTACTTTATCAGCATCCAGCTATTCTAGAGGCAGCTGTTGTGGCCAAACCAGATCAAAAATGGGGAGAGACGCCATGTGCCTTTGTTACCCTCAAGTCGGGTATGAGCATTACGGAAAACGATATTATCCAATATTGTCGAGAGAAGCTTGCTAACTTTAAGTGTCCAAAAACCATTATCTTTTCTGAATTACCGAAAACATCAACTGGAAAAATCCAAAAACACGTTCTTCGCACCCAGTTTGATTAACTTCGCGATTTACCGGGCCATCGTGTGAAATCAGAGAGGAGGATAAAGTGTGTTTAAAGTATTTGCCTTTTTAAAACGAAACACCAAAATGCTATCCCATAACGAATATCGAGCCGGACATGTTGGTTATCATTGTTGCAACTCAAGGCGACTCAAAAACATCCGAGGCTATCTGGTAAATATATGGACCAATGTCCCTTTAGAGGCAAAATTGGGCGGGGGTTATCATAGTATCGCATTTAATGAACCAGAAAACTTTACTGATTGGTGGGACGGGTTTCCTCAAGTATATTTTGACAGCATCGATGATTGGGTCCAAGCCGCCACACGTGAACCTACCCGCGCCACTGAGGCGGGTTTGGTGATCGATCCAGATTGGTCCCTTGCAGATGGTCCCATGCTTTTTGACCCTGTTCCGGGCTCTCCGCGGGAGTTTAAATCTCATCACCTTCATATGCATGAAACTGTCTTAAAAGCGGTAGAACGACCTGAATTTAAAATTACGAAAATTATTCAGTTTTTTAAAAAAAATCCCAAAATTTCGAAAGAAAAATTTAAAGCTCTCTTATCTCAAGATTACCTTCCAAAGCTCTCAAGTCTTAGTAGCTTGCGCGGCCTAATACTGAACATTAGGAATAAGGATATCGATCAAGCCATTCGGGGATTTTATCCCGCTAATGGTTGGCATTTTTCTGAAAGTGGAAAAGAGGAAAGAACCGCATTCTGCAGCCTATGGGATGGCGCAACAGAATTATATTTCGGATCAATCGAAGAGTTTCGCTCAGGCAGGTTAGATTCTGCCATTAATTCAGAGCTTCTGGCCATAGAGAACGTTTTATTTTCATCGTTGTGGTATGTTGAGGTTGATGAAAATCTGATTATTTTGCCCAATAGGAAACCAGCGCCTAGCTTTTACTTTAGGTAAATAAAATGCTCAAGATTTTTGGCTTCGTAAGCCGACATCCAAGGCTTACTCATGATGAGTACCGTGCAGCACATGTTGGCTATCACAACTCCTTTGGTCGGAGATTGAATAATATTCGAGGTTACATCCTCAATGTGAGGTCTAATAGGGATCTATATACCGACTTTTCTCAATCACACATGTTGCGATCGGTCTCCTTTGGAGAACCGGAGGACTTTGATGAAAAATGGGATGGCTATGGGCAACTTAATTTTGATAACATTGATGCATATCTCGGTGCTCGATCGCCTGCGTTAGATCGTGCGGGCCAATCAGGCTTAGAGCTGGATTACATGGTAGGCAAAGTAGGAGATGATTTTAAATACTTATACGGCGGGTCTCCATTTCAATTTTGTGTTGATGAATCAATCAAAGTGCCGGTAATTCGCCAAGAACAGAAAATGTTTAAAATCGTACAGTTTGTCAAATGTCCCGAGGATCTCCCGTCAATTCTTTTTCGTTCCTACATCGCAGGTAACTATTGCTCAGCGCTTAGCATGATGCCTGGGATAAAAGGTCTCTTGTTTAATCTTAGAACCTCTCTAGATGTTATGACTGGCTTTTTTTCGTCAGATTCTGAAGCGTTCACGGAAGCAGGAAAAAAACGTAAACGCGCATTTTATAAAAGCTGGGATGCCATGATTGAATATTGGTTTGAAAGCCCCGAATATTTTTTTGCGCAACGTTTTGACAATAAGATTGTCTCCCATCTTGGCGGTATGGAGAATAAATTTTTAGCCTCTTCTTTTTATAGAGAGGTAGATGAAACTGTTGCAGTGATGCCGAATAGACATCCGACACCAGATTTCTATCATAGATAAAAGGAAAATAATGCTATTGCGATTCCCACTGATATGTCTTTTTTGTTGCCTTATTGGAATAGGTCGAGCGAGCGAAGCGACCCCTATTGATCAGCGCACATATGATGAGAAAAAAATAACAAATAAATTTGAAACTGAAACCCATAGCAGTGATGAGATGTTGCGAATAATTTGGCAAAAACTAATTGATATTGAAGAGCGATTGAGGAATCTAGAGGAAAACAGACACCCAAAGATTGATCGTGATATCGATCCGGTTTCCGTTTTTAAAACAGAGGAGCAGAAGGATAAAGGTAACAATGGAATTTATAAATTAGACAAAAATACTGAAAAGCTTAATGAAGCTGGCTTTTTTATCCTCGAATAATTGCCTAGCAGGCAAAACTTAAAAGCATTTGATGTGTTTCTAACAAAACAGTATCTTTCAATCTGATAATCATCAGTAACTAGATGACAACCTGCCCCAAACTTTTTTGGAGGAAAAACCTAAATGAAGGCCTTCAAGTCATCTTATCGAAAGAAAACTTTTAAAGGAATGAATCATTAATCTTGTCATTTATGCAATCTATGATAACGGGAGTTCAATCCTAGAGGAACTCTCGTATGGCATGAAAAAGATTTTAGGTTTGAAAAAATGTGCGCTATGTGATATTAGTCATGGCTGGAGTTTTTTCGGCAAACAATCATGGAAGAATCGCCAAGGGATTATTGATTCTGTTGAGTGGATCCATAGTGATCAGCAACCAGATGATTTGAGTGTGTTCACATCGCATCAGCTGCCGTGCGTTGTCATGCGAACCGGCTCAGATTTAAGAATACTTCTTTCAAAAGAAGAACTGGAGGCGATGAAAGGTGATCTATGGGTTTTTCAAGATTCCTTGGAGAGCAAACTGCAACTGTCAAACTATGAATACTGATCTGTCTTCTTTAGTGATAGTTTGATATTAAAATCGATACTCGATGTTCAGAATCGGGTACGACAGCCACTCGACATACTAGCTGTTAAGCTCCCAACCTGTTAAATTTGATTCTTAAACTTATTGAGGTTTTTACGTTACTGAGGTCTCCATTATGCTGACAATGATAATTTTTGCATCGATCCTTCTAATAATCCAGTTAATGATGCCTTTGTTTTTGAACATGAATAAATTGATGTATTTCACGTCCAACCGAACCGAAGAAATCGCCTTTTCTGAGGCAACGCAGAGGGTAAAAAGAGCTGCGAATAATTTGACTGAAACCATCCCTATATTCATGACGCTAGCCGTTTTATCGATTGTCTACAGCGTGGATAATACGATGATCGCGCTTTACTAGTTAATTTGCAGAACGATACATTTCGCAAGCTATGGCTTTGGAATTAGCATTGCTCGCAGCGCATCATTTCTCGCCTCGCTGATTTGCCTGGGTCTCATGGCTGAAAAGCCATACCTCAGCCAAATTCCTGTCACATAGATTTATCGACTTTCCATGCAAATCATCTAAATTAAGGCTCAGCCAATCGTTATCGCTGCAAAGAATCAAGTTTGGAAATCGACCAATGATTTACTATAAGCCCGGAAATAACAAACGCAGATCCAATTATGGTGCTTAATGATAGGGTCTCACCTAAGACGGTTATGCCTAATATTGCAGCAAAGACGACTTGGATATAGCTGAGGGCGACCGCTTTGCCAGCAGCCACCAATGCGATCCCTCTCGTTAAACCTATCTGACCGATCTGTGTAAATACCCCGATTAAAAACAAGATTATCCAGTCAGATCCCACTGGCATTATAAAGTCTTGCCAACCAAGAATGATGGTCGATGGAAGGCATATCAATGGGAAATACAGAATAATGACCGATGGGTGCTCCGTTCTAGAGAGATATCTGACGGTAGTATAGGCACCGCCACTCATTACTGCTCCGAACAGCGCGATTAAAACCGCTGTGGTCGTTATTTTTTGAGCCCCCAAGGATTGAGGTTGAGCGATTATGAGCAACCCCAAGATAGCTAAAAGCAGGCAAAGCATTGTGTTCTTAGAAATTGTTTCGTTCAAAAAATGCCAAGCGAGTATCGCAGTAAATAGAGGATGGAGATATTGGATTATAGTCGCCTCGGCCAAAGGGAGCAAAGTAAGGCTGGTATATACCGCTAAAAGAGCCAAGAAACCCAAAAAACCTCTTAGAAAGAGAATTTTTTTGTTATATCCAAACGCACTCACTTGCGATCTTTTAATGTCCCAGTAGGAGAGGATCAGCGATACACCAGCGCGAGCGGCGATAATCTCGAAAACTGGAAATCCCCTTAGGCTTGCCAATTTGACCAATAAACCCATCACAGAGAACCCAAAAGCACTTATTATCATGAAGATGCTAGCACTCATCTTGCGCCCTTACTCTCGAATGACAAGACGACTTCCAAAAAACTTTAGTCATAAAAATAAACCTGAACCGCCTTTTTTGTTGTCTGCACATATTTGCGGCTTACATTTCATATGACAAGATACATTGCAGCGCCAAAAGAGCTAGTCCAGAATAGGTGGCGATCATTCCAGAGATTCGAAGAAAAGGATTATAATCAAAAAATGCGAAGCAAATCGCATGGGCCAACCTGCCATAACTAAAAGCAACAGAAGCTGTTAGGAGGAGAATAAAAGAGGTTGATTCATTTAGCTCCAAGACTAAAAGGAGTAAAAAAAACATTGGTACATATTCCGAAAAATTGCCATGCGCCCTAATGTTTCTATCAAGTTTTTCTGGCGGCACCTTTTCGTCCATTTTAAAAATTAGTTTCATGACTGGACTGCCTCGCAAATACCCGATGCGCATAGCAAGGAAAAGATAAAAAAGTGTAAAAACTCCCAAGAGTATTGGAGATAGAAGGAGATTCATTGATGTTTCCTATTACATAAAGCTTCAAGCCTTAAGGATTATTGTAAAGCACGGCCCGGCAGCCAAGATTGTCTGGAAAATACGGGGCATTGGGGGCCAAGAGTTCCTGAGTCCTTTTTAATCGATGCTTGGTGATCCTCCAGTACCTGATAAAGCGGAAAATCTACCCGGGTATCATTGAGGTAATTAAGCTCAGGGACCTCTTCTTTCGGATCAACGATTAAATTATAAATGGACGAATATGCCATGTTCTTGATGCCATAACCACTTTCGTCCATTTCCTTGATTAAAATTTTCCAGTTACGCCATTTAGCACCAAATAATTCGTTGCCAATGCAGATTACTGACGATTCTCGTGCTGATTTCTTGTTGAACCCCATGAGAAAGGCTGACTGATCCGCGCCATCAATGACACGATCTTCTCGAACCTTTCCGTTGGCCCAGTTCGTGATTGTGGGAAACACATCTATCTGGTGAACCAGTTCGTTGGAAACTTGTTTTTCAGGGATTCTTTCCGGCCAACGAATTAGAAAAGGTACTCTTACAGAGCCCTCATAAGGGGAAAACATGCTTCCCCTCCAAGGCCCAGTAAAACCGAATGATCTTTGAACACCCTCGCGTCCGTTATCAGAGGTGGAAATAAATATTGTGTCATTTTTTAATCCGATTTCTTCGATTGTCTGATTCAACTGGCCAATATATGAATCTGTTTGGGCCAAGACATCTGAAAAATTTCCGTGCCCCGTAGTGCCAAAAAAATCTGGATGAGGGTCCACTGATTCATGAGTCTGCGTGTATGGAATAAAAACAAAAAAAGGCTTTTTCATCGCAGCTTGGCGCTTAATAAAGCCAATGGCATTTTCTGTGATTTCCTTATCGATCAAAGCTCTTTTTAAGCGATCATAAACAGCAAGTCTTTTTGGCTTTTTCCCCCGGACCGAACTCATTATATAAGCAAATTCGACATCAGGATGACTATTATCTTCAAAACTATTGCTGTCAGGCCAAAATGCCCTATCTGAAGATCTCGGTATGCCAATCCACTCGTCGAAACCTTGATCAGTCGGATATCGACCGTCGGTATCACCTAAATGCCATTTGCCAAAAATACCAGTAGCATAACCAGCCTCAGATAACATCTCAGCAAGGGTGATTTCCCATTTAGTTATCCCATACCACACACTCCTCGGCGGCATCTGATTTCTTAGTCGAGTGCGGATACCATAACGTCCGGTCATTAACGCTGAGCGGGAAGGGGTGAATTCGTTCTCAACATTATAATTTGTCAATTGAAATCCCTCGTCGGCAATACTGTCAATATGCGGAGTGGGGGCTCCTCGGAGTTCTCCATCGCCGTAGACACCAACCTCGCCATACCCAAAATTATCCATAAGGACTAAAACTATNTTNGGCTGNGAGNTCGCCATNAGAAGNGGNCTAAAAACAAGCGNAACCGCCATCNNATNTNTNCTNNTTAAAAAAAGAAGCANAGNCATAGTGNNNTNNTTGTCACCTATTCTGTATTNNGGACATTCATAGNAATGATNCNGCTNCNGAGATNATCACANAACAAAGANATATAATTCCGTNGNANANGGNTAAATCCGATTTTNTGNGCTTATTGANCATNTTTTTNGAATTTNCTTTGNCTNNGCTCAGATAACATTCGAGCAAAAGNCNANTTTGAGNTCNNTTTAATGTATGAAACNANNTTGAANTTTNTTNCGATAAATCAAGAGATCCTCTGGGTTTTAACAATCTTTATCGACCTTGGATGTGCCTTGCTTTTATTTTACATCTTTGGCAGACAAGGGCTATATGCGACCGTTGTAATCAGCTTGCTACTGGCAAATCTTCAGGGGCCAAAATTAACTGAAATATTTGGACTCCAAACCAGTATGGCAGTGATTCTCTACTCTAGCATCTATTTTGCAACTGATTTGTTGAGTGAACGATATGGAAAAGAGGAGGCCACCAGAGCCGTAATGATCGGTTTTTCAATCAGCATCGTTATTCTGGTCATGACCAGCTTAAGTCTGCTTTACCTCCCGACAACTTCTTCCTCTGAAGCCTCGAGCTTGGCGGAGAATATTCATGCGGCGACATTGACGTTGTTCGATTACAGTCCGAGATTTGTTTTAGGATCTCTTCTTGCCTATCTGATAAGTCAGCGGATTGACGTATTAATTTTTCATTATTTAAAAACGAAGACCAGTGGCAAGCATCTCTGGCTCAGGAACAACCTGTCTACAATGATATCTCAATTTCTAGATACACTGATTTATGGGTTAATTGTTTGGTGGGGCGTTGTTGATTTTTTTACTGCTATGACGCTGGCTGGCTCAAAATATATCTTTAAACTGCTAATAGCGCTTATTGATACTCCATTCATATACGTAGCGCGAAATTGGGACGTTTCGGACAAAGACTGGGTAGCTCCACCGAAAAAACCGTCGTTATCTCCCTAAAACTATCTTGCACCGAAGGGCGGCCTAACCGGTTTAACAAATACTCGATTATTCAAGCACTCGGAGGACAACTTCTTATCCAAAAGGATAGGTTGGTGGAAAAAATGAACGATTACTTTATCAACCGACCAAATGCTCTTTCACTTTAATTGGAGTTATTTATATGCCCGATTTAGATGTCGAGTTTAGTAGATCTCAGTTTCCTGCCTTCACAGAGACAACCCTAGAAAATTTCATTCATATAGAAAATGCCGGCGGCACCTATGCCTGTGAACAAACGATTACTGCTTTAACTGACTTTTATAAAAAAACAAAGGTACAGCCATACTATGGTTTCGAGCCATCCCACAAGGCGGGCCAAAAAATGTCACTTGCCCGGACTCGCTTGGCATCGTGGTTAAATGTATTGGCAGAGGAGGTTCACTTTGGCCCTTCAACCTCTCAAAACACATATGTTGTTGCGCAAGCATTGCAAAATTATCTAGTGCCTAAAGATGAAATTATCGTTACAAATCAAGATCATGAAGCAAACATTGGGGCGTGGAGAAAGCTCGAGACGGCTGGTGTCGCAATCAAAGAGTGGCAGATTAATGTAAGCACTGGTGAGCTAGAGACCAACGACTTAGTAAGCTTGCTGAATGAAAATACGCGTTTTGTCGCTTTCACACACTGTTCAAACATCGTCGGAAGCATCAACCCTGCTCAGGAATGGATTAAATTAATACATGATGCTGGCGCGCTTGCACTTGTGGATGGTGTCTCATACGTAGGTCATGGATTCCCGGATATTCGCGAGCTCGGCGCCGATATGTATTTTTTTTCGCTATATAAGGTTTATGGGCCTCACCTAGGAGTGATGTTCATTAAGGATGATCTCAATCAAACCATGCCTAACCAGGGGCATTACTTTAATCATGATGTTCCAATCGCTCGATTTACACCTTCGGGGCCAGATCATGCTCAAATAGCCTCGGTGAATGGGGTAATAGATTACTTTGAAAGCGTCTACAACTATCACTATGACGATATCTATGCCGATGATAGGCTGAAAAGTAAGAGGGTTAACCACTTATTCAAGAAAGCGGAAAAAAGGAATATGATTCCACTCCTC
>NZJL01000019.1 GCA_002692165.1 Porticoccaceae bacterium | reverse complement strand
GTAATGATTTTCTATTAATGCAAAAGCCAATGCAAATTTAGGGTCTGAAAATTCCGTCAACCTTTTTTCAGAAAAATCTACGCTACTGCATGCTGCCTCCCAACGAGACCAAGCTTTCGCCGCTTGCAAACGGCGTAGTTTATCTGGACCATTGAACAGAGTTCGATATGCACCCATCAGATCACCCCGTTTTTCTTTCGGGATGATCTTTATAAATTCACGCCACGCCTCAGGATATATCTTACCTGCCCCTTCTTGATAGAACCACTTCAGCTCTTTGTCCCGAAGCAAGAAAATTCCGCGCAATACTAGCTCGCTGACGGCATCTGGATGAGTCTGGGCATAAGCCAGCGCAAGAGTACTGCCCCACGAGCCCCCAAAAACCAGCCATTTATTGACATTTAGTTGTCTTCGGAGGTGCTCAATATCCGCAACCAGATCCCAAGTCGTGTTGTTTTCAAGAAGGGCATGGGGCTCGCTTCTTCCACAACCCCGTTGATCAAAAACAACAATGCGATAAATATCTGGATCAAAAAAGCGACGTACGTCCTCACTTCCCCCGCCCCCTGGGCCGCCGTGAAGAAAAATCGCTGGCTTACCCTTGGGATTTCCGCACTGTTCATAGTAAATTTGATGCCCATCAAGAGATAAAAAACCACTCTGATAAGGCCGTATAGGGGGGAATAACTTTAAGTGCTGGGGCATGCAAAAGTGGCCTGAATCGCTCTATTTTGAAAATAAACATTACTAGAAACTTATTCTAACTGCCATAACTAAATGCAAGGAAATCATTTCTGAGGGTGACATCAGAAACGCTAATTTACCTTGAGCAGAATTTCAAACTGAAATAATAGAAAGAGTCGTTTAAACTATGCCAAAGAGCATTTGCAATCGATCTACGCGCTTGATGCTCTTTGCTTCTCAACTCGGTCGATTGTCTTATGAAAGTTACCTTCTCGATGCTGCATCCTGACTTGCAGCAACATTATAAAAGCCGTCGTTTTCTTTCAATACTCGTAAAAGTTAGGTGGTTAACAAAATTAACCAACTTCTTTATAAACTGGCGTGCTGCAGGGAGAAACATTGACGGGCTTAATTGTGAAGAGGTGTTTATTCCCAGCAGTGACGGGAGTTGGAAGATTCGGATTCGGATATACAAGCCTTTGGACCAAGATGGTCCGCTACCCATCTTGCTTTATTTTCACGGGGGTGGATATATTTTAGGCAATCCCGAGATGTCCGGAGAGGTCATCGAGAGATTCATTGCTACCCGACCATGCGTTATTATATCGCCCGACTATCGCAAGGCTTACACTAAGCCTTTCCCAGCAGGTTTCAACGACTGCTATGAAACGTTGCCTTGGGCAGTCCGAAATGCCGACCGGTTAGATGCTGAGGCTGACCAAATTATCGTCGCAGGCCACAGTGCTGGGGGTGGTTTGGTTGCGGCTGTGACACTGAAGGCACGAGATACTCGAGAAGNGNATATAGCATTTCAAATGCCGATCTACCCCATGATTGACGATCAACAACCNAANGATCCCNCGCGTGAGATCGATGCCCCCATATGGAATACCGAGAAGAATCGCATTGGTTGGAACGCCTACTTGGCGGACTTACATCGAGAAGGGACGAGCATCCCAAATTATGCCGCTGCAGGTCGAAACCGAGATTACAAAAATTTCCCGCCCACTATTACGTTTGTTGGCACCCTGGAACCGTTTTACTGGGAAACAAAAGCGTACGTTAAATCCCTGCGAAATGCTGGAGTAGAGATCTGCTATAGAGAATTTGAGAACTGCTTTCATGGCTTCGACGGAGTTCCGAATGCTCCGATAAGCAAAGCAGCGCGTGATTTCACTTTTGACAGTTACGCTGAGTTCTATGATCGCTATATTTAACTCTGTATAAAGCCATCTCAATAGGCTTTTTCTAGGCCGCTGCAGTCTTGGCTANGGTTTCTCCGTTGCGAGTCACACACATCGCATTAGCGAATATCTCGAACGATCGTATTCGGTCTTGGAAGTCATACGCGTTGCATACCGCGAGCATTTCATCTACTTGATATAGTTTAATAAGGTCACTTGCCTGCGCTTGGATCTTATCGAGCGTCCCAACAATCCGTCCTGTCGAAATTTTCTTAACAAACAGGTTCTCCTCGGCTGAAAAGCGGTAGTTCAAGGCCTCCTCTAAAGAAATTGTACCAGGTGTTCCCTGGCGGGTAACGAAACGAATGAAACTTAAACTTGCAGCATGTGACAACGCAGCTGCTTTGTCTTCTGTATCTGCTGCAAAAATCTGTGTTGACAGCATTACGCGTGGCTCTGGGCACCGAGCCGAGGGCTTGAAGCGTTTCTTATAAAGGCCAACGATGTTTGGATCGAACTGGGGGTTTATAAATAAGGCAACACTATATGGAAGTCCGAGTTCTGCGGCTAATAGAGCGCTATCGGGGCTGCTGCCCAGTATCCAAACGGGAAGCGGGAGAAGAGGNGGCGGTGANACTCGAGGCGAGTGTTCNGGATTATTCAAGGCCTCAATTAGTTCTCGAACAAGGTCAGGAAATCGCTCAAATTTTGGGTTACCGTCTGTCGCGAGCGCAATTGCTGTTTTGAAATCGGCTCCCGGTGCTCGACCCACGCCTAGCTCAACTCGTCCAGGGTATAAGTTTGATAGAAGGGCAAAGTTTTCGGCCACTTTAAATGCACTATAATGAGGTAACATTATACCGCCAGACCCCAGCCTAATGGTGTTCGTAGCCGCTCCAATCGCTGATAGTAACACCTCGGGCGAGCTGCCAGCTATGGCTTCCGAGTCATGATGCTCTGACACCCAGATTCTCGAGTAACCGATTTCCTCTGCAATCTGGGCGAGCCTCAAGGATTCAGCGAGAGTGTCCTCGGCATTGCCATCAACTCTAATAATAGACTGCTCTAATAGACCTATATCCATGTCACCATTTCTTTTATTTTGAAACTTAATACCGCTAACATCAAACTAAAACCTACTTGTTCTTACTATTTTAACTAAGAATTGCACCAATATCATCGAACGTCTCTTTTGTCTGTTGTCGAGGACTTTTGGGTATTGCATTTGTTTTACTTTTGCACGATATTACGATGAATAAAACGAAAAAAAGGGCGTGCATTTTTAGGAGAGACATTATGAGATCGACAAATGAAAAGGCAAAGCAGTTTTGGTCGGGAGAGGGTGGTGATTTCTGGGTAGAAAATCAGGAAGAACTCGACGTCACGCTTGAACCGTTGGGTCGCGCGGCGCTAACCAATATAGATCTATCATCATGTGCTTCAGTCCTTGATATTGGTTGTGGAACAGGAAGAACAACCATCGAAATCGCAAAAAAGCTGGCGGCTAACGGAAAGGCAACTGGACTTGATATCTCAAAGCCAATGCTTAAGAAAGCCAAAATGCACGCACAAGCGGAAGGGGTGGAAAACGTCAGCTTTGATTGTGTGGACGCGCAGGTCGAATCTTTGGGTGATGCCGTTTTCGATGCAGCGTTTTCGCGATTCGGAGTCATGTTTTTTGAAGACTCAATGGAGGCTTTTTCTAATATTCAGGGTGCTTTGAAGGAAGACGCGCCACTCTCCTTTGTTTGCTGGCAGTCACCCGCATCCAACCCGTGGCATGCTAGGGCTATGGAAGTTGTCACTCAATACATCGATATCCCGAGACCTCCGCGAAGATCACCCAGTCCTTTTGCCTTCGAGGAAAGAGATTATGTGGAAGAAATTTTAGTGGCAGCAAAATTTCGTAAGATAGAAATCATGCCTTTTGAGAAGAAAATCGTGTGGTTTAACGGTAAAGACCCCCATCGCGCCGCCTCTAGTTACTTGTCGATTAATCCAATAGTCAGTGAGGGCTTAGCTGCGCTTGATGATGAAGGAAAAGAAAAGATACTTGCTGGGTTAGCCAATCTGTTCTCACTGAATCAAATCGATGGGCAAATTATGTTTGATAGCGCAACTTGGATCGTTTCGGCAATCAAGTAGCAGACGTGGGCTATTCGCCGTTTTCTGACACCAAGCGTGACAAAGTTGACTGGCAACAACCTGAGTAACGCCCACTACGGCGTTAGGTCTCGGATATAACCTGCCTGAGTTTTGAAATGCTTAAAAGGAACACCTGTGGCCTGCGCTGCCGCCCAAGCAGTTTCTGAGATACTACCATAAACCTCAACAGTAAAGTTGTCAGTCAGCGGTGCGGTATCCTCGAGATATTGAATTAGATCGGGATTTTTCAGGTGGTATTCAAAAGCCTCGCTACTGGCATATACCTCGGTCCAAACGAACCCTAGAGCGTCATCTGGATCCTGATCAAATGTGTGAAGCAACATTCCNGGCTCTCCCTGCTCAACTTTTCTATCGACTTCTCTTGATAGTTCTATAAGTGCATCTTCTTTGCCTGGCAAGGAATGCATCTTTGCTATCAAAACAAAGGGAGTGCCCTCTGGNTTTCCATCAGTGGAGGCTTGTTGGATTTTTCCTCCATTACCCATCTGCCCGCAACCGGCCGCCAAAGCGATCGCCATCAATATTCCGACTATTCTTTTCAAAGGGTTTGCCTCATGTTTTAGTTTTTTGGATTCTCTGGCAATAGTATAATAGTTCTTGCCGAGCGTGAAAGTCGCCTGTGGGATACCCAGTGGTTTAATCGAGTCGACCGAAACTTCTGGACCATGCTCTTCACTGAAATCCAAAATAGGCGGCTTGCCAAGCCAAGGAGGGGCAAATGATCATCAATAATTGCGTAAAAATGAATGAGGACGACTTTGGTTTTGGAACCCAAATAAGAAAAAGTCCATTTTTTGAGGCCACAGTCCGATGGGGGGCTAAGGCCTTTTCTGTTTACAATCACATGTATATTCCGAGAGATTTTGGTGATCCAGAGCAGAACTTTTGGAATTTGGTTGATCATGCCATTCTTTGTGACGTTGCGGTCGAGCGACAAGTCGAAATAGCCGGTCCAGACGCAAAAAAATTCGTTCAAATGATGTCACCGCGCAATCTATCCAATATGGAAGTGGGTCAGTGCAAATACGTCATCCTGACTAATCAGGCTGGGGGTGTAATAAACGATCCTATATTACTGCGAATTGCTCCTGACCGGTTTTGGTTCTCCACTGCAGACAGCGACGTTATTCTCTGGGCGCAGGGCTTGGCGGCCAAAGGGGAATATGACGTCCATATTTTCGAACCCGATGCATCACCATTGCAGCTTCAGGGCCCTAAGTCCCGCGAGATAGCGAGGGGTCTTTTTGGGGACGAGATTGCTGATCTTAAGTACTATTGGTTTAAGTCAGCCACAATAGATGACATAGAGGTTCTGGTATCTCGAACTGGTTGGTCGAGTGAGCTCGGCTTCGAAATTTTTCTTCGAAATTTTTCTCAAGGAAATGAGCTTTATGACAAGATCATGAAGTTTGGCCAGAGTTTGGGTCTTCAGCCAGGCCATACTTCGACCATTCGGAGGGTTGAGGGGGCTATGTTGTCCTATCATGCAGATATGGGCCTTGACACCAATCCCTTTGAGCTGGGAATGGACCGATTAATTGATCTCGATGATGAGTTTGATTTTATCGGTAAATCTGCCTTGCAGAAAATTCGGATTGATGGTGTTATCCGAAAACACGTGGGTCTTATGATTGAGGGACCGCCTCTGCCCGGGCCTAACACAAAGTTTTGGCAGGTTTTTGACGATGGCGATGTCGTTGGTCAAGTAACCTCGGCTGTCTACTCGCCTCGCCTAAAACAAAATATTGCGCTAGCAATGGTGAAGACCGAGTGCGCCGATCTGGGTAATTCATTGTCCGTGAGAATCGGAGCAAAAGACGTAGCTGCAACCGTTGTTCCAAAGCCTTTTTATGATCCAAAAAAAGCAAAAGCAAGATGTTAGCAACCCATTTTTTGATGGCGTCAGCTTGTCATTTGAACTATCTACCCTGAGTGTCAGTCGCAATGTTAACTGCTTATCGCGCGTGGTCATGACGACCTCACGATGACCGCTTAAATAAGCTTATATTAGTTGCGGTATCGCCAAAAATTATTGCGATACCTCTAAAATTATGTGTCAACGGTATTTTAAACCAATCCCGGAAGATGCCGCCTGCCCCAAGAAACCAGTATTAGAGTTTTCGCTGGGTTGCTATCTATCTCTGATTAATTGTTTCTGTTAATCTAGCCAATCGGCTAGATTAACAATCGCTGAGACGAAGAGTTATTTGGAAGCAATAGCATCAGGGGTGCTTTTGAGTCTTCACATTCATGATTTGGGTTATCGAGCATTTTCTAGAAATAGACGTGCCGTAAGCCCAGTGCCAGTCAACTCAATAGAAGAACTGCTTTTTGCAGGCCAAATGTTTTTGTTTCAGGGTATCGCTGGCGCGCTATATAAACTGTCTATGATTTTAAAGGAGCTTTTTATGGGTTTTAGATTGGCAAATATCGATGGGAGAGCTTCGTTGGTTCTCAAGGAGCACTACTACGACATTGAGACTATCTCTGGAGGAGAACTGACAAGTGATTTGATGTTGGCTCTCGGAGCAGCGTCTAACTTATCCTCATTAAGCGGATCTTTACAGGAACATAAACCGGCAGGAAAGTTAGCCGATGTCCAGCTAGGGCCGCCAGTACCGAGGCCATCAAACTGTTATGCGATTGGCCTGAATTATCGGAAACACGCGGAGGAGTCTACCCTCGAAATACCTCCAGTGCCCATGGTATTTACAAAGCATAGCAATTGTATTACGGGACCAGAGGGTGAGATAGAAATGCGCAGTGACTTTGTGGATTATGAGGCTGAGCTCGTTGTAGTTATCGGAGAGCCAGGAAAAGATATATCTCCGGATGTTGCTTGGAAACATGTCTTCGGACTTTGCGTTGGTCAGGATATTTCAGATCGACCAGTTCAATTTAGCGCGGGGCCGCCTCAATTCAATCTTGGAAAGTCTTTTGATACTTTTGGCCCAATAGGACCATGGCTGACCTCGCCTGATGCGCTAAAGGATCGTAATTCCATGGAAATCATTTGCAAAGTGAATGATGAGCTTCGTCAGAAAGACAACACCAGTGATCTTATATTTGACATTCCAACGTTAATCAGTTACCTGTCGGAAATTGTAACTCTCGATACTGGCGATTTGATTTTCACAGGAACTCCTGACGGTGTTGGTGCCATTCCAGGAAATTATTTGTGTGATGGGGATGTTTTGATAACAAGCATCGATGGGCTGGGTACTCTTCGAAATAAGTGTGTCAGAATTTCTGACCACTCGAGAGCTGAGGTGATGCCAGATGCGCTTGCCAAGCTACTGACAGCTGCGCGAACGAAAGCTTCGGCTAAAGAGGAGAAATGATTGACCTGTAAAGATAAATTCGCGTGATGATAGCTGCTTAGATTCCTGATAAATCGGCGAGGGTTGTTCGCCTAGCCATCAGAGTCACTTTATATAAGTTTCGGATAACCTTGAGCGGGATTGGCTCTCTGATCTCACTCGCAAACTCCTTTGTCATTGCCAGTCTGGTGTGCCAAGAGGACACGTTTGGGTGCAATCGCTTTAAAGGATATCCTGTTGCCTTTAGACGTTGGGCATAAACAAACCATCCAATATCCGCAAGCGTGAGCCGATTACCAAGTATGTAAGAGCTCTCCTTGAGACGATCTTCGAGGGTATTGAAAGCGTCTTGAAACTTTAAGATTGACTCTACAGCCTGTCTTTCTGTGATTCCCTGTTCTGCTTGAAGTCTCCAGAAATCTGTATTTTTTTTGCTGTGGTTGTCTGCGATACCACCGATGGTGCCATCAAAGTCTTCCGACTGCTTTAATGCTTTGGAAGGTTTCCGTGCAAGGAAATCTGGGAGGACAAATCGCATTGTCAAGGTTCGCAAATCCATGTGAAGGCTATCTTCCAACTCCAGTTGTTCCTGTATCGCAGGACGAAGTGCTTTCGTAAGCAACTTAGGCTCAGTGTAAGTCTCGTCGAGATAGGTGATAATGTCATTGCTTTCGATAAAAACATTACCATCATGGACCAGCGTTGGCACCAGGCCTCGTGGGTTTATGCCAAGATACCACGCGTCATAATTTTCAGCCATGAGAAGATTGATGGGATGTGATTGCCAAGCTATGCCCTTGAGATTCAGGACAATTCGGGTTTTCTGTGAGCAAGATGAAGCGTTAAAATGCAGCAGATGTAGTCCCTGCCAACTCAATACTTCTTTTGTTTTAATGTCGTCCTCAAAAAGTTTAACCAACGCTTTTTCTCCTCTGTAACCAAATGGCAAGAAAAACAATGCATACAGCAAAGCAAACAAAAATCAGGTTGGCATCATAACCCCCCAGAAGATCAGGAACGCCACTAATTTCATCTGCTAATTCACCTCCGTAGAGCGGTTTAGTGAGGGCGCTCATTAAAAATCCAAAGTTGATTGCCAACCCGATGGCGGTGACGACATTTACGCGAATGTTAAACGATATGTCGCTGAACCAAAGTAAAAAAAAACAGTACCAACCTATCAAAGTAAATGATGTTACCGACCAAACTAAGTGCAAACGCGCATGAAGTGACCAATCCGGGTGAAAAAGATGAGTGGAGTTCAGATCGACCACAGGCATCACAAGACAGTATCCCAGTGTGACGAAACTGAGAAGAATTTTGATCAATGTTTGTTTTTGGTCGTGTTTCATTTGGCAATGCCTTTTGGTCATTTACTGATTATCAATGTATTTTTGGTTGTCGACTGCCGCCTCTGCCCAAGGTGCTCGATCTTCCTCTCCGCCCCAGGTATCCATGTCAAATATAATTTCTGCGATGGCAACCCCTCTCTCGGTTCCGCTTGGCCAATGATCAACAATTGTTTGCATGCGTGAAACACGAGTGGGGTTCTTTTTCGCGAGATCATTAATCTCTGTAGGATC
>NZJL01000018.1 GCA_002692165.1 Porticoccaceae bacterium | reverse complement strand
AGCATGTCGGAAAGACTTTGCGGTTGGAGAGCCTAGGAGACGAATTGCAAACGGTTATAAATTAGAGAATGCTCTCGGTGCTTAAAAGACGACTTTGTGTCTGGCAATCCATCTCGTGCCATAGCCAGCGTTTTCGATTAGTTGATCTTTGTTCAAGCGGCGGACGCGATCGGCAGAGAAACTGGCAAAAGCCTTCTGGTTTTCTTCTTGGATTGAAAATTAATAGAGCTGGGAACCTTTTTCTAATCTGAGAACACTCAAGATCAAGAAGTCCTGCAGACGGTGAAGCAACACAAAAAGTAGCATGAAGTTTTTGTTTTTTTGGAAAGCATTTAATTTGAATTACCTAATATTAGATAAAAAAAATGCGCAAAAATCTAAATGCGTGTTGATCTTGGTCGCTAATTGAGAATCGGGATTTCGAATCGAAACGGATTTACTTTATGTGTCTTTTAGACCGCTTAGGCAACTNTACTAATATCTATACTGTTTTTAACGGACTTCGATGCGCCAAAATTTAGATCGNTCCAATGCCAATTACCATCAAAACTGTGAGCAATTCCGAAAAACAAGGACTCAGTCGCCTGTAAAGTTGGGCTTGCGTTTCTTATTAAATGCGTCACGACCCTCTATCCGATCTTTAGTATCTCGCAATAAACCCCATGCCATGTTTGACTGCAGAATGAAATCGGCCGGAGCTAGGTGGCTGGTCTCGAGAGCTAACTTCTTAACGGTTTTAACCGCGAGCGGGCCATTTGCTGCGATACGCACGGCGATTTTACGCGACTCACTTATCAGCGCATCAGGTGCACAGATGTCACTCACCAGTCCAACCGACAGAGCAGCTTTGGCATCTATTCTATCTCCAGTCAAGGCGAGCTTCATCGCATGCGCCGCGGGAATAGCTCGCATCAGTGCTTGTACACCGCCGACTGCTGGAACGCTGCCGACTTTGACTTCAGGCAAAGCAAAAGAGGCGTTACTAGAAGCAATTCGCAGATCACACTGCATAGCTAACTCTAAACCGCCACCTAAGCAGTAGCCATTGATCGCCGCAATCATGGGCTTCCATATGAGAAGATCGCTCAAATCCATCAGTCTTGTATATCCACTACCTTTTGAGTCAATTGTCTTGCATGAGAGCGCACTTTTGGCAAAACTCTGTTCTGGTGGATCAGTCTTCTTGAGATTTGCTCCAGCGCAGAAGGCTTTGTCACCGGCACCAGTGATAATGATTACTCGCACTTCGTCGTCGGCCTGGCAGGCTATGAGCGCATTACGAAGATCAATTAAGCCGTCTGGTGTGAGTGCATTCAGGGCAGCTTGATCATCTAGTTCAATGATCCCGATTGCATCATATTTTTGGTAGTTAATGGTTGACATTTTTTTGTCCTACTGATGTTTTTAGATACTTGGGTTAGATAGCGAACGGCCTCCACATACATAGATCAGCTGCCCCGTTACGTAGGAATTTTCTTCATCGGCAAGGAAACCAACGGTACGCGCAATATCCTCGACCCTACCAATTCGACCTGTTGGTACAGATTTTTTCAAAAGCTCCCGTTGTTCAGTCGAGTAGTTTTGGAGCAGAGGTGTGTCCACAATCCCAGGGGCGACGGCATTCACCGTGATACCTTCTCGTGCCAATTCTATGGCCAAGGTGCGAGTGAGACTAACTGCGCCGCCCTTAGAGGCAGAATAGTTGACCTGACCGAAGCCGCCAAGCCAAGCGCGTGATGATATATTTACGATCCGTCCAAAGTTTCCGTTAACCATTCCGGGGATCACCGCTTTGCAACACAAAAACATTGATTTAAGGTTTACATCTAAGACGATATCCCAGTCTTCCTCAGTCATGTTGATGATACGCTTATCTCGGGTGATGCCGGCATTATTTACGAGGATATCTGGTGCACTCCAGTGATCAGTGATAGCGTCGGTCGCTTCTTTAATAGCAGCTTTATTTGTAACATCGACAACCTGTAACAACAGGCGGTCAGCTCCTGCGTTAAGGGTTTTCGATAGGGTGCCGAGCACCTCTTCGTCTCGATCCCAGATTGCCAGATGGTGACCTTTTGCAAACAGCATCTTGGCGATCCCAAGCCCAATACCTCGCGCTCCTCCTGTGACGATCGCGACGCGATCTAACATATATTTCTCCTCATACCGACAGAATAGTGACTACCGCAACCGCAGAATCGCCTGCGAGTTGACCGCCGTTGTTTTCTGCGAGAGCGACTTTCGCGTCCTCAGTCTGACGACCGGCCGCAGTTCCTCGCAGATGTTGAACCAATTCTACGATCTGAGCCGCGCCTGTTGCACCAATTGGATGGCCTCGACTCATCAATCCGCCACTTGGGTTGACCGGAATTCGGCCACCAACAGCAGTTTCACCAGATCGTATCAACCCGACGGCATCGCCGGGATCACAGAGCCCTAGGTTTTCATAGTGAAACAATTCGGCGGGTGCCGTGGCGTCATGAAGCTCTACCACGTCTATGTCTTTTGGACCAAGCGCTGCCATCTCAAAGGCTTTGTTTGCCGCGGCTACGGCAACTAGTTCTTCTTTGTCATGTGTTTTGGCAGTTGCAACCGCTGTTGCGCGGACACAGATATTTGGTGTTTCAAGCCTTTTGGCTAGGGTCTTAGAGGTAAGCACAATTGCGGCGGCTCCGTCGCCGATAGAGGAACACATAAAGAGCGTTAACGGATCCGACACCATCCGACTCTTTAGCACCTCTCCTAAGTTGGTTTCTTTGCGGAATTGAGCGGCGGGGTTAAGACTGCCTGCTTGTCGACTTTTTACTACAACGCGGGCAAAATCCTCAGGACTACCGCCATTCATATCCAGCCAATTGCGGGCCTTAACAGCATAAATATCCATGAAGAGGGATCCGGAGCCTTCCTTCAACCCCTGCGGAAGGGGCTCTTCTTTGTCAACTGCCCCGGCGAAGGCGCCAAATGAGACTGATTTGTCCTCATGGGTGAGCTTTTCACTGCCGACAACCACGACACAGTCGGCCTGACCACTAGCTACCATGAGCCAACCCAAATGAAACCCTGAGCTGCTTGATGCACATGCATTCTCGATGTTGAATATAGGAACTCCGCTGAGCCCGGTATTGCGGAGAGCTGATTGTCCACGGATCATTTCTTGGCCTGTAACGACCCCAGCAGCTGCGTTACCGAAAACGACCTGTTCAACTTGGTCCGGCTTTACGCCGGCATCGCTGAGGGCATTAGAGACGGCTTCTTCAGAAAGAGATTTCAGGCTTCGGGAGAGGAATTTGCCAAAATTGGTCATCCCTATGCCGGATACGAATACTTCTTGCATGCTCGCTCCTGTCGAGTTTGGTTCGATTTCGAAAGCACGTCCCGTTAACCCGCATGTTCGTCTAATTGACTGCAACTTGAATAATCAGTACTAAAATCCAACAGTAAATCAAACGGCTGCAGTTAAAACTTTTTAATTTTGGCGGTTGAAGCGGGCAAAAGTGAATGTTTCTGCTAACAGAGACGACCCAGTAAATAAGAATACAGTATAGCTGATGTGACATCCAAATATGCAGGAGTTTAGAGACGCTGGCTTAAGCTTCCATAAGGTTTTTTATCCAGTGTTCGGTCCACTCTCAGATTTTAACAACAAGAAACTAAAACTTTATTACGATAACGGACGCAGTCTCTTTGCTCTGCTTTAACGACGCGACGTCGTAATGAGCAGTCCCATAAATGCTTTTGCGGGAAATATGGGCTGACCCGTGTCGTGTTGTCAGCCAGAGTGAAGTGCTTTACTATCTAACAACGCTGCATCTAAGATCTTATTAGACTGCAAGTCCGCCCAAGACAGCGCCATAACGTGAAAATACCTACGGAGAAGAGTATGACAGATCTATCGCAGTCACCACATTTTGACTATCAACCCATCATTGATAGGGAGCCATTCAAGCTACCTGGAGGAAAAAGAGTGGCGGTCATGCCATATGTTAATATTGAACACTTTCCCGCCGACATACCCGGCACAGCTCTGGTCCCCGGAACATTGGGTTTCACTCCTGACTCGCTCAACTACGGTTGGCGAGACTACGGTAATCGAGTTGGGCTTTATCGCATGATGGATTTAATGGATGATCTCGGAATGAGAGGCACGGTTTGCCTCAATAGCGATATTATCAAGGAATATCCCCGTATCATTGAAGAAGGTCAAAAGCGCAACTGGGCATGGATTGGCCATGGTATCAATAACGCTCCAGCAAATTGGATTGGTAATATTCGCGAATCTGATGGATCTCTGAACATGCTCAGCGAGGCCAAGGAGCGGTTAGTTCTTGAATCCGTACTTAAATCGATGCAAGAAGCTCTGGGTCGTAAAACCAAGGGTTGGCTGTCACCATTTCTAACTCACACCGATAATACACCGAGGTTGTTGGAAGAATACGGCGTTGAGTACCTTTGCGACTATACGCACGATGACCATCCATGCAGATTTAATACGCCTTTAAATCGCTTAATTTCTGTTCCCTACACATTAGAACTGAACGACATTCCTGCGTTTATGAATTGCGGGGTGTCATCTGAAGCATTCGGCGATATGATCATCGATCAGTTTGATGTGCTGTATGAAGAAGGTGCCACGAATGCCCGGTGCATGCCAATTTGTCTACATACTTTTCTCGTGGGTCAACCGAATAAGTTTAAGCACTTAAAGCGGGCGTTTGAGTATATTGCGAAACATGATGACGTTTGGCTAACCACAGGTGATGACGTGAATGAGTGGTATCGTCAGCAGTATATGTAGCTCTTTGTTGGGTCAAAATCTTCAATTTGCTTCTAGCGTCCGGTTTGCTGATCTGGGTCCCATATGGGGCGCATTGGGTTCTATTGACACTCTGTCAAATAATGCCGCGCTCTTTTAATGCATCGAGTTGTCCTGTGAGACCTAGCTCGCTGCCCAGTATTTCTTCGTTATTCTCGCCTAAACCTCGGCCGGGGGAGACTGCTAAGCGTTCTTGATCGAGGCGAATAGGATTTCGCAAGACGTGTAGCTCCCCTCCTCGATGACTCAGCTCGGCTCGCATACTCACTTGATCTACGAATGGACTTTCTAATGCGGCTGGCAAATCATATACCGGTGAAACTGGAATATGAGTTTGCAATTTGGTTAGCCAGTTAGCTGTTGAATCTTGCTGGAGAATTTCATCCAGAATATGAGTCAGAGCGTCGCGGTTTGTTGCACGATCTCGCATTGTCGCAAAGCGAGGATCATGAGCTAAATCACCAGCTCCGAGAATGCCAATTAGCAGATCCCAGAATTTGTCAGTCATGCACATTATAAAGATCCAACTATCGGACGTTTTGAGCAGTTGCACTGGCGTTTGTGATGGATGTGAACCGCGCGGCAGTCGGTCAGTGCATATGCCATGATTCATATACCANGTGCCTGGATAGCTCAACTGGTGAAGAGCCACGTCAAATAGACTCACATCGACGTCTCGACCACCATTTTTGGTGCGTCCGATTAACGCAGCCAAGCATCCCATGCCGGCGACAATGCCCGTCATGAAATCAATCATTGATAGCCCGAAGCGAGTTGGAGGCGATTTCGGCTCGCCCGTGAGTTTTAGAAAACCACATTCGGACTGCATAAGGTAGTCATAACCGGGCCAATCTGCACGATCGTTGTCGCGTCCATATGCTGATATATGCGTGCATACAATGTCTTTCTTTATTACTTTCAGACTGGCATAGTCAAGGCCAAGTCGCTTGGGTTGATTGCCTCTAAGATTATTCCAGACTACATCGGCCGTCTTCACAAGCGCATAAAACAGTTCTTTACCTTCATCACTTTTAAGGTTCAAGGTGATGCTTTTTTTATTAAGATTAAAGGTTTGGAAGTACGTGCTGTCATCTTTGGACATTACAATAGGTCCAGTTTGGCGAGCGGGATCGCCACTACTATCGCGATTCTCTATTTTAATGACTTCAGCTCCAAGGTCTGCAAGGTACATTGAACCGTATGGCCCAGCACCAAATTGTTCGATCGCTAGCACCCGAATGCCGTGTAAAGGTAAATTCATTAAGTTTTCACTCCTTTTTGTTGTAAAATTAACCTAACGTTTGCTCTTGCCATCATCCTCTTGCCCAATTATCACTTTATCAGCAGAAGGAAGGAGTAGTCCTCCAGCATTTTTTGTTGTGAGAACAGCCATGTTAGCAATTACCGAGGGCCTTTCCCAAAAGCATTGATTTTCTGGGAGTCCTTTCAGACGCCGACATGGTAGCATTCGAAAGGGGTTAAGCCCGATACTATTGTTTGAATATTTGAATCAACTAGCAAAAGGTTCGCAAATGGGAATTAGACAGGATGAGGAAGTAGGGCCAAATCGTTATCGAGCTGCGAGTGGTCGTTTTTATGAGGACTTCTCTGTTGGAGATGTCTATGAGCACTACCCGGGCCGGACGGTGACCCAACAAGATAACGCATGGTTTACTCTATTGACAATGAACACACATCCGCTTCATTTTGACGAAGAGTACGCCAAAGGCACGGAGTTTGGGAAACCGTTAATCTGTAGCCCATTGACACTTGCCATTTTAGTGGGAATGAGCGTATCTGATGTCAGCGAAAAAGCGATTGCTAATTTGGGCTGGAAGGACATTGCGCTGGTCGCGCCTGTTTTTCCCGGCGATACCCTCTATGCTGAATCACAGGTGATTTCGAAACGGGAATCAAAATCGCGACCGGATGCAGGTATTGTTACTGTCAAAACAACGGGTCGAAATCAGCATGGAAAAGACGTATGTCTCTTTGAACGTTCAATGCTTGTTCCGATCTGCTCGTGCAATGTTGTTTGAGATAAGGGGCATATTATGAATAATCTGGATTTTGATGGGATCGAATATAAGGAGATGGAAGCTCAAATTCTTGACACGATAGATCGTTGGGTCGAGAAAGACGTAAAGCCGATTGCATATCATTTTGATCAATCNGATGAGTATCCGGTTGATTTGGTCGAGCAAATGAAAGATCTAGGCCTGTTTGGCGCCACAATCTCTCAAGACTACGGGGGTCTTGGGTTAAGTGCCACTACTTATGCACGGATAGTATCAAGAATTTGCGAAGTTTGGATGGCGCCAACCGGTATTTTCAATTCTCATTTAATTATGGCTAGTTGTGTGCAGCGGGCCGGAACGAAAGCACAGAGGGAGCGATTTTTGCCTCGCTTTGCTACTGGGGAGTTGAGAGGAGGTATTGGCTTGACAGAGCCTGATGCCGGTACAGATCTCCAGGGCATTCGGATGGTGGCCAAAAGGGATGATGATGCATACTTGCTCAATGGTACTAAGACATGGATAAGTAATGGTATCAAGGGAAATTGCTTGGCTGTTTTAGCAAAAACTGATCCTTCAGCGTCGCCAGCACATAAAGGGATGAGTTTATTTTTATGTGAAAAAGGAGAGGGTTTTACTGTAGGTAAAAAACTGAAAAAGCTCGGTTACCGAGCAATCGACAGCGCCGAGCTAATCTTTCAGGATTTTCGTGTGAGNGTTGATAATTTGATTGGCGGAGAGGAGGGCAGAGGTTTTGCACAAGTGGCCGGCGGGCTTGAACTCGGTCGCATCAACATCGCTGCTCGCGGTGCAGGTATGGCCGCAGGTGCAACAAAAATGTCGCTCGGCTACGCCAAAGATCGCAAGACTTTTGGTAAGCCGATTTCCCAGCATCAGGCTATTCAGCTAAAGCTTGCGGAAATGTCCACTCGCGCAGAAGCATCACGTTTGCTGGTGGAGCAGGCCGCACTTAAATTTGACAAAGGCGAGCGATGCGATCTAGAAGCTGGGCAGGCAAAATTTTTTGCATCTGAGGCCGCGGTCAAAAATAGCCTAGATGGTATGCGAGTGTTTGGTGGTTATAGTTATTCTCCCGATTATCAAATAGAACGATTCTATAGGGATGCACCTCTTCTTTGCATCGGTGAGGGCACTAATGAAATTCAGCGAATCATTATTGCCAAGCAGATGATAGCTAGATCGGAGTGTTAGCTTGCCATCACCTAAGCAGTTAGTAGAACAGTATCCATGTTCATCCGCATGCAATTAATCTTTAGGATAGCGGGCTGAAAACCATGGGCTCACTTAGCATCGAAGCAAGAATAGCACTTCAAAATGCTGAGACGCCTTTAATGGATAGATCATTATCTGGTCTTTCCGAATTAAGATATAAAACGCGGCAAAAAATTGGACCTGCCGTTGATGCCATGGTTGAGCAAAATATCGTCAGGATTGACACTAAAAAAATTCGAGGGATACCATGTTTGCAAGTTTCTCCTTTGCGATTAAAAGTCGATTGGCAAATATTTTATGGGTTTGGCGGAGGATTTGTTTCAGGAAGCCCATTTGAAGATCTTACAATTGCTATTCCAATATCAGTGACCACGGGCGCNGTTTTGATAATCCCGGAATATCGTCTTGCGCCTGAGAGCCCATGGCCTGCAGCCTTGGATGATGGTTTCTTGGTTTATCAGCAATTGAGCGAGAAACCTTTTGCCCTTGTCGGCGAATCGGCTGGCGGCAATCTANGTCTTTCGTTAATGCACCTTGCTATAGAGGCTTCCCTTCGACTTCCCGATGCCACCGCTTTTATTTCTCCTTGGTGCGATTTGACCAATTCTGGTGACAGTATTGATGCAAATGACGGGCGTGATCCTGCACTGAGTAGACAACATCTGCGTTTTTCTGCTAAATATTATGCAGGCGAAAATAATCTTTGTGATCCTAGAATTTCGCCTATCAATGGAGTATTCGATAGGACTTTTCCACCTTGTTATATCAGTACTGGGACTCGGGATTTACTGATGAGCCAATCGGTAGATTTGGCTGATAAGCTACGTCGGCAGGGTGGAACAGTATATCTTAGGGTTTGGCAAGACCTTTGGCACGTCTTTGAGTGGGACAATAATTTACCCGAATCTAAAACCTCTATCAGAGAGATATCAAATTTCTTAACAAATCATATGACTGAACCAAGAAGTACCTAATGGAGTTTTACTTAATTTTTCAAATACCGTGCAATGTTTTAGTTTCAAGAAAGTCCTCTAAGCCCATCGCACCTCCTTCTCGGCCGTTTCCAGATTGTTTATAACCGCCAAAGGGGGAGCCGTAGTTAAACTCGCCGCCGTTGATATGAATGGCGCCCGCNCGCAACTTNGAGGCNACTCTCAGCGCTCTATTGNNATCTCCAGTTTGAAGATAGGCGGCGAGACCNTAGGGCGTATCGTTTGCCATCGAAACAGCCTCCGCTTCATCTTCAAAAGGAATTATCACTAACACAGGGCCAAAGATTTCCTCTTGACTAATTCGCATACTGTTTGTCGCGTCTGCAAAGACNGTNGGTTTAACAAACCAACCAGTGCGAAAGTCACTTGGCTTTCCAAGACCGCCGCAAAGAAGAGTGGCTCCCTCATCAATACCAACATTGATCATTGCTTGCACGCGATCATATTGAATTTGATCAAACAGTGGGCCAATATGTTCTCCCTCTGATGCGGGGTCCCCGATTTGTATTTTTCCCACAACCGCTTTGACTATCTGCAATACCTTTTTATAGCAAGAACGCTGGACAAGAAGTCGCGTCGGTGCGTCACATGATTGTCCGGTATTAAACATACATTCATTCACTGAACTGGCAACTCTGGACTCTAGATCACAATCAGCAAAAACAAGGTTGGGCGATTTTCCGCCCAGCTCTAGAGTCACGCGTTTAATGGTATCGGCAGCGTCAAGAGTGATCGACTTACCGGCTCGCGTTGAACCGGTAAATGAAATCATTTGAATGTCAGGATGCTTTGACAAGGCCGATCCAACGGTAGCACCATCNCCATTTACCAAATTGAAGACTCCCGCANGGTAACCGGCCGAGTGAATAATTTCAGCATAAATCATTGCTGAGATCGGNGTATGTTCGGAAGGTTTGAGTANGCAGGAGCAGCCAGTGGCAAGCACAGGAATTACCTTTAGTGCAATTTGGTTAATAGGCCAATTCCATGGAGTGATAAGCCCACACACACCAATCGGTTCTTTTAAAAGAATATCGCCAGTTCCAAGAACCTTTTTCGATTCCAACCTCTTTAAAGCGGCTGTAAAACCATCCAGATGCCCCAAAGCAGAATCAGCTTGAGCCCCCCTGGCCATAGTGATGGGTGCGCCCATTTCAATTCGAATTGCTTGAGCCAAATCTTCAAATCTTTTTTCAGTTTCAATTCTCAACTGTTTCAGTAATTCTAATCGATCAGATTTACTAGTTTTGGAGAATGTTTCCCACGCAGTTGTTGCAGCAGCAACTGCGCGATTTACATCATCCTCATTTCCCATTGCTACTGTTGCCACTTGTGTCTCCGTTGCTGGATTAAATACCGGCATAGTCATAGAGGACGATGGGCTAATCCAATTTCCCCCAATATAAAAATTAAGCAGATTTTTCATTTTCTGTTTGTCTCTCGGTTATCTAGCCTTAACAATCGCTGTTTCTATTAATGCTTGCACCTGCTCAGCATTGGCTTGCTTGGGGTTAGTTGCAGCAGCGCTATCAATGAGTGCTTTTTGCGCGATTCGTTGAGAGCAGTTAAGGGGGACATTGATTTCACTCAAGGATCTTGGGATACCTATGATATCTAATATATTGTTCACGGCGCTGATGAAGCCGTCAATACTATGATCCTCGAGGCCCATGCTATTTGCCATTCGTTCGACTTTTTTCTCCATGCCCAGCAGGTTGAATTTTAAGACGACAGGCAGAATAATGGCGTTGGTTAAGCCGTGTTGGGTATCAAATTCCGCTCCCACCATATGTGAAATAGCGTGGACCATGCCTAAGCCTTTCAAAAAAGCAACTCCTGCGAGACAAGATCCGACCAGCATACCACTCCTCGCGCTCAAATTTTCCGGCTCCCTAACAGCTATGGGTAGCCAATTTGAGATTAAGCTCAGCCCCTCCAATGCAAGCCCGTCGCAAAGGGGGTGAAAACCGGGCACAAGAAAGGCTTCAATGGCATGAGTAAGTGCGTCTGCGCCTGTCCAGGCTGTCAAATGAGATGGCAGGCCAACGGTTAGCTCGGGATCCAATAGGGCTAGTGATGGTTTAAGATCTGGATGCCACACACAAAATTTCATTCCCTTCTCTACATGAGTAACCATAGCTGTGCTTTCCGTCTCTGCTCCAGTACCTGCAGTTGTTGGAATGGTAATCAGTTTAGGAAAGTGTTCGTGTTTTCCAATTTCAGGTACTGCNCTCTCAAACTCAAATTNCCACAAACNAAAGTTGTTATTGGCNGTNAGGCAAATACACTTCCCCCCATCCATTGCACTACCGCCGCCTATTGCTATAACAGCGTCATGTCCACCCGAGTGAAAGATGCGTTTTCCCTCAGATATATCCTCNTCAAGTGGGTTTGGAGATATGCCTGAATATAACTTTGATTTCAGACCGAACTGACCTAGATAGATACTTAGTTCATCTATAAATGGCAGATTAGAACTACCTTTATCAGTGACNATCAGNGGATTCTGGATCCCTAGATTAGCGCATNTTTNTCCAATTTCTGATAACCTNCNNGGNCCNTAGGCAATGGNTANTGGGAATGTCCAATCTTGTGGCGTTAAAAGTGCNTTAACATTTTGTTNNTCAAAANCAATCATATAACTCCAGTTTTTGTAAGCGATTAGCTAGATAAGAAAAAACAGGACTCACTTCTTGGGTAAAACTATTCATTTTAAATTACTCTAATGTCAGTAAATCGTTTGATTATCCCTGTACTTCAAGAAGTGATAAGGATATTTGTTTTTACATAACATATGATGAATTTGACTAATACTGCTCTTGGAAATACTTCTTGACCTGCCAAAAAACAAACCCACCTCCTGTAATCATAACCAAACCGTATGATATTGCTAATATCATCTCACCACCTATTGGCGACCCTGAATTTAATCCCCCAGTTGCCTCTCTATAGGGTAAGGCATAGAACGAAATTAAAAGAATCATAGTTGCGATACCTATCATAATCATCGCCTTCGGCCAGATTAATGTCCGAGCTATTTCTTTTTTGTCTGCCAGCGTTGTTGGCATCTCATGGAGCTTTTCTCTGAAAGTGAGAGATTCTTTTTTTGGAGTGCCCAGTCTCGATATCATCAGGATAGTAACTAAGCTAATCAAACTGCCCACCAAAATGGGGTCCATATAGACAGGCAGGCTTACATCCGCAGTCAAGCTAAAAATGTTTGCAGCAATGTTGCCACAAAATCCACTTATCATTCCCCAAAACGCGGCAGCCTCTGTAATACTTTTGCTCCACACGCTCATAAACGCAACTGCACCCCATGAAGAGGCGAAAACTGGTCCGGCAAAATAGGTTATCCAAAAAATATTGGATGGCAAAAGTAAACACAATGTGATCACTATCAGACCAAAAAAAATCATTATATATCTTGTCATTCGCAGTTTCTTCTGAGAGCTTGCCTCGAAGATAAAAACGTCGTTACTGGCGCTGAAACCAATTAGAGACAAAAATGTTGAGGCGGACGACAGCCCAGCTGAGAGAATACCACAAATTAATATACTTCCAAGCATCGGCGGAAGAAGGTTCATTGCAACCCAAATCATAACACTTTCAGGTGGATTTATTTCTGGATTTATAAGGTTCACTGCGGCAGCACTATAGTTATTTATGAGATAAAGTACGAACATCGCGATACATGCGCCGCAACCTGATCGAATCACGACATGCTCGTCACGCGCCATGAGATACCTGCTTGTTTGCCAAGGACTTACTGCAACGACTACACCCCAGGCGCATCCCAATATAAGAGCCCAAATGAGTGCTTCTGCTGGTGTTTTCCAATTAGAATTGTCTCCAACGAGTCCATGCCAAGATATTATTCCTGGCTTCATTTCGTATCGAGCTAGGCTTTGCAGACCAGCATTCCAGCCTCCCCCAGACTCTATTATGAAATAAAGAGCCATAAGAGCCACAACAGTAAAAAGTACAAACATCAAGGTGTCCGTTATAATTACGCCTTTTGACCCTGAGTATAANGTGAAACNCGTGTAGCCCANCCAAACCAAGCAAATGCAGGCATGGTAGGGCAATTGGGTNACTTCAGANACAACCAGTGCGATACCCCACGTCACTGCCANCAAGTAACATGTCAATCCNAAAATGATGGTGAAACCTGCGAGTGCTTGAAGGCGCCTGCTCTGATACNTTCTTCCNAAAAACTCTGGAACGGTAANGGACTGGCTTCGGCGGAGATATCNGCCGAAGTAGAGAGCACCGAATAGGTAACCCAAACAATTTCCCATGGTCATTATAATAATTAACGGAGCGTGACCCGCATAAGACATTCCGAGTTCACCCAGGAAAGCATTGGTGCTCATAAAACTTGCTACCAGGGTGCCAACGATCAGCAGCGTGGGAGCATTTCGGCCAGCTACATAATAGTCATCTAAATTCTTTACTCTTCTGCCGACATGCCAACCAATACCGAGATATAAAATCATGCTAAAAATTACTGCCACGAGGAAGATATTCATTGTCTGATTGTCCCACATTTTGTCCGGTTAAAAAATTGATGGGCCAATAAATAGTATCAGCATAATTGAGTCTTTCATGGTGTGCGATAATTTGATAACTATTTAAATTTGCCGAGAAGAATAAATTGGAGTGTCATCCCTACAACTGACCTGTTCGCCCATGGTAGGATGTTTTAGCTGCAATTCTTTATGAAAACATGTATCAAGGTGCTCGAGGAATTATAGTTGCAAATAGAGACGATTCGCGAGTCACTGCTGTCAATGACTTCACATACAGGCCAGGGTTTGTTTTGGTTCTGAAAGTCATTTAGTGATTGAACCGCGCAGACTCATTGCAGCAACGCAATCGATAACGAAATTATCAGTATGAAAAACGTTTTAAGTCTTCTGTTCGGATTAGCTCTCTGTTCCGCAAATGGAATCGCGGGAGAATATTTTTTGGTTCAAAAACAATGGGAAGGCATTGATAGAGAGTACTTGATCTTTTTGCCCGAACAGTACAAGGCCAATGAAAACAAATTATTTCCCGTAGTGTTTGGTTTGCATGGATATACTGGAACGGCCAGTGGTTTCGAAAAAGAGACAACTAAAGGAATGAACCTGTTTGCCGAACAAGAGGGCATAGTGCTTGTTTATCCTCAGGGGTCCCATTTTAATTCCATTCATCAGGGTGAACCTTGGTTTATCAGCTCCTGGAATGACGTGGTGACGAACGCTGATCAGAAGCCTAGTAACCCACGAAAATGTCTGTTGGACCGAGATGAATACCCAAGACCACCTGAATGTCGCGAATTCAATTTCTGCGCCTGGACCTCATGTTACGACGATCTAGGATTCCTGAAATCTATTCTTCTAGATGTTTCCGCCAACTATAGAGTGGATGAGAAGCGAAGGTACATGGTTGGAATGAGTAATGGCGGAGCAATGAGCTATAGATTCTCCTGTCTTTATCCGGATTTATTGAGTGCTTCGGCTATAGTTGGAAGCACGGTGCCCATATCGAATTCCTGCAGCAGAGAAACAAAGCTGCCTTTGTTAATCATTTATGGGTCAGCAGATT
Organism: Porticoccaceae bacterium; assembly: GCA_002692165.1. Classification (GTDB taxonomy): domain Bacteria; phylum Pseudomonadota; class Gammaproteobacteria; order Pseudomonadales; family Porticoccaceae; genus TMED48. Next base: position 6,728 of record NZJL01000018.1, on the reverse strand, counting down.
CGACGACGCCGGCCGATGGTTCACCCTCTATAGATGGGTTTGTTTATGAACCGGCCTCAGTCTTGTTTGATAGCTGGGCTAAAAATATGAATTGCAATGACACAGCTATAAAATCAAATTTAAAACATTCGGAAGATAGGGGGATTAATTGTACTGTGAGACGAGAATGCGAACTAGCAGGCAAGGAAGTGCAAGTTTGTGAGATACCGGGAGGAGGACATTATTGGCCCGGCCAAAATGAGAGTGTAGGTTTTTGTAGCGAACCGGTGCAGAATGATGTTGTAAATTCTTCCTCAGCATGCGACAAACATTATGAGAGCATTAACTGGGGAAACGAAATGATTTGGGACTTTCTTAAAAAGCACAGGAAAGGTTGAGGTGAAAAAACAGAACGTAAATCTGAAAACAAGGAAATCTTGCGTAATTATCACCATGCAGTGGTCATTTTCCGCTAGTTAATTTTTCTTTCCCAACCTAAGTTATACAGTCTAAGTATCTTGGCTTAGATAACGATAGACTGGCCAAGACGCAAGTGCCATTGCGATAGCATAAATCGCCGTATCCCTCTCTTCATAGGCTTGAAAAGACGTTAGCAAAATCCATCCGAGCAGACACGCGATGGTGCTATACGGATGACCCCAGGCCTTATAGGGTCTCTCAGCATTTGGTTCGCGTTTGCGAAGAATCATTACTCCAATGATCAAAGCCAAGTATATAAAAACGAAGAAAAACACTGACAAAAATAAAAGAAACTCAAAACCACCAACTAATATTAGCCCTACTGTGACCAACCAAGTGGCAATTAAAGCGTAAGTTGGATTCCCACCCTGACCAAGCTTTTGAGCGCGTCTGGCCGCTAGTCCATCAATCGCCATGGCGTAGAGAATTCGTGGTCCACTCATATATTCTAGATTTTTGTGCCCCAAGAGAATTAGTATAGCGGCTATGACCACAAGGTTTCCGGCTAGCGGAAGCCCTGCCAGTTCAAATGCTTTAGCCACCGCAAGTTCACTTCCCGCTAATGCACTTAAATTTGAGCTCCTTACGAGCGCAAAATTAAGAAGCATATATAAACTTATTACAACAACCATGCCTTTGATGCATGATCGGGCGGACACGCTGCGATTGCCTTTAATTTCCTCTCCGAAGTAGGCTGCATAAAGCCATCCATCGTAAGTAAACACAATCGTTGCTATTACCAAGCTCCAATCGACTAAACTAACACCGTTTCCTGAAAGGTGATTTGGGCTGCTTTCGGGCATATCGATAACCAATAGTGCTAAAGTCATACCCACGATCACCAGACTGATTGTACTGGTTGCGATTTCTTGAATTATGGCTCCCAAGCTGACGCCGCGGAGTTGAATAAGTGCAAAGATCGAAGTGACTATGATGGCTAGAGGGACCGTCCAACCTGCGACAGGCGGGAACAGAATGGCAGAAAATTCTGTTATGACCACTGCTTTGAGAGCCAGGTCTGCGGTGAAACTCAACCAATCAACCCAACCAATTACAAATCCAGAGTAACCGCCATAAGCTCTTCGCACGAGAGCATAGGTTCCCCCTGATCTTGCTGTCATGCCAAACAGTTCGGCCGTAACGGCGGTGCTTAAAATCACAAACAGCCCACCGAACAACCATAATAGAAGATAGAGTGATGGACTATGAATGGTTTGCGCAATGTCCCCAGGACCTCTTAAAATGCCAAGGCCTACAACACCTCCAACCGTAACTGCCAACACGAATCGGCTCGGAAGTATTCTAGCGAGTCGCTGGTTCATGTGATTTTTTGCCTGTCTTTAAATTTGATGACATGGATTCTGAGGAGGGTTATTTCCCCCGTCTAAATCGAACCATATGCCTAGGTTCGAGATTTGATTTTTTAAAGTCAAATCGTGTAATTTTTTCTCGAAGCCGAAAGTGCACAGCTGACTTAGAAATAAAGACCTGTTTAAATCCCTGCAATCCTATCTTTTTTTAAATTTAGAGGTCCCTGATAGGAAATTTTGGTTTGCTTGTATAACAATAAATCTACCGCCATATGGAATTGAAGAACGAGTTGAGCAGTAATTGCGCTATTTCGTTTGTTCGAGCATAGCCTGCATCATACCTTGCAGCATTTTGACTGCTTGCAAGGGGCGCACCATGACTTTGAATTCGGTTATTTTCTCTGTTTCGTCCCAGCTAATTAAATCAACGCCGTTGATGTAGGTTCCATTTACAATGGTTTCAAACTCCAAGAGCGCCGAATTTTCAGCCATAATTTCTTTGATATATTGGAATCCTAAATCCTCATTCTCGATTGCGGACTTAATCTTATTTGTTTTGATTCCTCCGAAAACTGCTTTGGCTGCAATCAAATATAGTTTTGTTATTTCTTTGCCTTTTGTGGGGTATAGACTACGGGTGAGTAAAACACCACGTCCTCGGCAAGTAAATCATTTAAATCGTTTAGGTCATCGGATTTGATTACCGAGTACCATTTTTCCAATATGTTCATGTTTTCTCCCGTCTTCATGCCATAGACTATAGTTAGAAACTTTATAAATACAAATAAAATCTTGATCCTGAATAAGATAAACTAACGTGATGCAGACGGGGCAAGTGAGAGCTTACTTTCTCTCTAGATCTGAAATAATTGAGGATTTCCCTTTTGGCATAAAGCCCACTGTTTTGGTAAGACTAAAGCGAAAAAATGCATCGATTCATTTGGGAAAAGAAAAATTTAATGCATATGAATTTAAAATGTGACCCTGAAGAACGAATGATGCTTAGGGACCCTTTAAAAGCCGTCATTCCGGGTTGGCACATGAACAACGAGCACTGGAATACACTGGTGCTTGATGATTCAGTACCTCGGGGGAGATATCAAGCGAATGATCGATGTCTCTTACGGACTGGGAATAGATAAGCTATCTAACTAAGAACGTTTGGAATTGGAGTCAATGCACGGTAAATGGATTAAAAGATGGTGGCGGGGCACCTTAACTAACTGCAGCGCGGCAGAAGAGCTAATTTTTCAATCCTGCTTTCAAAAAAGTGCAAATAGGGGCATCAGAGAAAACAATTCTAAAATCATTATTGAGATCTTTTAGTTGTTGAGATTGTATCGCATACTGTACTGGCTGAAGTTGAATAAGAGTTCACAAAATAGATCACTTAGAGCGGCACCGGCAGATGTCGAGAGCCTCATAGACATATTCCTGCCGCACCTAAATCGTAGTTGAACGGATGGCTTTATGACTGGTGCGATAGCTGTTTTCAGTTTTAACCTTTTTAGTGTTTTATGAAACTAGGGTCGGCACAAAAAGTTATTTAATGCAGAGAGGATAAAATGACAAAACCAGCATCAAAGGAAATAAGATCCACGCTGACTAGTGACGGTTATGTTGAAATATCGATTGTGACCTCGGATAAGCCAATTCCAGCAAAAAACGAAGTCCTCATTAAGGTTGAAGCCTCCCCAATCAATCCATCGGATTTAGGCCTACTTCTAACGTTTGCAGCTGATTTGGATAATATCAAAATCGATGGTTCGGGTGATAAAACAGTTGCAAAAATCAAGGTACATGATCGCTTGATGAAGGCGATGGCGCAAAGACTTGATCAGTCAATGCAGGTGGGCAATGAAGGTGCTGGAATTATTGAAGATGCTGGGTTCGCGGCCAAAGATCTGATCGGGAAGACCGTTGGCGTTGCTGGCGGGGCAATGTACTCGCAATACAGATGTGTTCCCGCAAAGAACTGTTTGGTTATGGACGATGAAACGGATTCGGTTGAGGCTGCATCGTCGTTTGTAAATCCATTGACTGTGTTGGCTTTCGTTGAAACTATGAAATTAGAAAATCATACTGCAATGGTTCATACCGCGGCTGCCTCAAATCTAGGTCAAATGCTTGTCAAGGTTTGCAGAGATGGGAATATTCCTCTTGTAAACATCATAAGAAAAGCTGCGCATATTGATCTTCTTAAGAATCTGGGTGCTGAATATGTATGCAATATGGCCGAGCCAAATTTCATGGAGTCATTGATTGATGCATTGGTGGCAACCGGTGCTACTCTTTGTTTTGACGCGACAGGGGGTGGAAATAACGGAAAGTTGCCGGGCCAGATCTTATCGGCTATGGAAATAGCTGCCAATAAGACTGCTAAGCAATTTAGCCGATATGGTTCAGACATACATAAGCAAGTCTATATTTATGGAGGGCTTGATCACTCGCCCACCATTCTAAATAGGTCATATGGGATGCAATGGGGACTCGGGGGCTGGTTGCTAATGCCCATGATAGCCAAGATAGGGAGTGAAAGGTTTCAACAAATGCGCAACCGAGTGGCGAAAGAAATCAAGACCACTTTCTTCAGTCAGTACTCAACTGAGGTATCTTTCGAGGAAATGTTGGAACCGGACAATATCAGGGCTTATGCAAAACAAGCGACAGGGGGGAAGTATTTGGTGGCTCCTCATAAGTAATAGAGTGTTATCAATAGATAGAAAAAGTTTTTTCAATTTAGATTTGGGCCTAGGTTACGTTTCTAATCGTTTTGAGTCATCCGTATAGCTTGATGATTATGGCCCCAAGTTGGCTTAATCTCAGAGCAGGCGGGAGGAGTGATAGTCTCAAAAATCCTAGCGCCTCCTGCCCGTTTGACGCATGAATGGCTCCGTAGTAAATATTTTCAACGAGCATATCAATGGTTTGAACGAGGCTTATGAAATGTTTCGGGATCAGCTTTTGAGCCTTTCGAAAACGGTTTAAATTTCTAAAAAAATTGGTCAGAGGTTTTATCTTGGTTATTGGAGAAGACAATATGCTTTATTGATTGGTATGCATTGATAAAGACAATTCGTTACAAAAAAGGATTATGAATCGAGCAGAACATTTGAGCTATGTCGCCAAGAAAAATGTTGTCAAGTTCGCATGCCCATTTCTTTCGGAGGATGACGTAATGATTGGGAGCTTAATTGTTATCGACGTTGAAGACCTCAGCGCCGCGGAGGATTTGGCTGAAAATGATCCATACAACAAAGCTGAATTATTTCGAAGAAAAGAAATCTTTAAGTTCAACCATCTTATCTAGGAAAACTTTTTTGCAGAGGGCAGTATGTTAATGCGTGCGTTTACAGCTGCTACAATAGAGTCATTGATAAAAAATCAATGAATTAAATTTCTTTAAATTAAGTCCGTCGATTTAGCTGTTTTTCGGGGGGCATCTAATCAATTTTGACTGAAGAGTTTAGGCCCAAAAAATTTGGGGGGGGAAGGAAGCTTTGAGAAATTTCTTAAACATAATAGCAATAAGCTTGGCGCTAAAAAGCGCCATGGTAATTTCGGGGCCCGAAAAGAAGGCCTTCTTTGGAGACACGCATCTGCACTCATCATATTCCTTCGATGCTTTTTTAAATAACAATCACAGTGCTGATCCAGATACAGCCTATCGCTTTGCAAAAGGTCAACCCGTGATCCATCCTTTCAACAGGACGCGAGTCCAAATTAATACGCCGCTCGATTTTTTAGTGGTATCCGACCATGCCGAGATGCTTGGTGTGATGCGCGCTGTCCGAGAAGACAAGTTCATTCAGACGGATTTGGGCCTATTGGGAAACGTTGAGCGTTGGTATGCTTTCCGATTAATTAATGACGCCATTGATAATAATACTGGACTGGCATTTTTTCGCAGATTTTTGCCGCAAAGTCCGGTTATAAAAAATCACACTGATCCTGTCAAAGATCAGTCTAATGATCTTTCTGGACTTAACGCTTTTGGTGACATGCGGCCAACATCCGAGGCTGCTTGGGATGATATCGTTGAGTCAGCCGAGCGGCATAATGACCCTGGAAAATTTACTAGCTTCTTGGGTTGGGAGTGGAGTTCGATTCCCCTTGGAGCAAATTTACATCGCATTGTGATAACGCCTGACGGTGCGGAAAAAGGAAAGCAGTTTCTGCCCTATGGCTCTGATCAAAGTCAGTATCCTGAGGATTTATGGGAGTGGTTGGATCAGACTTCGGAGCGAACCGGCGCAAGGTTCATTGCGATTCCGCATAACTCAAATATATCAAAGGGCTATATGTTCGATGATACCTCTTTAAGGGGTGAGCCGATAAATGCCGATTATGCGCGGCGACGCATCAAGTGGGAGCCGATTGTTGAGGTAACACAAATTAAGGGAGACAGCGAAACTCGCAGTGATTTTTCTCCCGAGGACGAATTCGCAGATTTTGAAAACTATGATCACTATATCCAAGTTGGAAGATCTAATTATGTTGCTTCCTCAGCTGATTATATTAGGCCTGCGCTTAAGAAGGGAATAGCCATTCAGCAGAGCGTTGGTGTAAATCCTTACAAATTCGGACTAATCGGTTCAACTGACGCCCACACGGGACTTTCAACATCCGAAGAAAATAATTTTTGGGGAAAAATGGCGGCCGATTCAACACCGGAGACAAAGCAGCGGTTGGGAAATTCATTGGGTGCGAATGGCTGGAATATGTCTGCCTCGGGGCTCGCTGCAGTTTGGGCTGAGGATAATACCAGAGAAGCGATTTTTGCTGCTTTTAAACGCAAAGAAACTTATGCAACGTCAGGCCCCAGAATTCGCTTGCAAATTTTTGGTGGTTGGGAATTTCCGGATAAGGCGATCTCGAGTCCCCACTTTGCAGAGATAGCAAGTCAGTACGGAGTTCCGATGGGCGGTGATCTAGCAGTCACTGATGATATCCAGAAAG
>NZJL01000017.1 GCA_002692165.1 Porticoccaceae bacterium | reverse complement strand
CAAATATAATTTCTGCGATGGCAACCCCTCTCTCGGTTCCGCTTGGCCAATGATCAACAATTGTTTGCATGCGTGAAACACGAGTGGGGTTCTTTTTCGCGAGATCATTAATCTCTGTAGGATCCGAGAAGATATCGTAAAGGGCTGTCCTGTCGCCGGTGATGAACTTCCAGGGTGGTTGATAAAGGGCGGTATTATTGAATCCAGTGACAAGATAATCCGGCGTCGTGGACTTTTCAAGGTGCTCCAGAGCTTGCCATTGTGAGGCTCCATCAATGGCTTCGGGAATTTGATGATTGCCACCTATTGCCTCAAGGAGCGTAGGGAGGACATCCGCGATTGTCATGAACCCGATATGTTTTCTTGGTTCTAAACGACTTGGCCACCAGATAGCAGCCGGAACTCTAACACCGCCCTCGAGCGAGCTCGTTTTTCCCCCTCTAAGAGGACCATTGGAACTCCCGCCATCCAGATATGCAGAGGCAAGTTGCTCTAAAAACTGTGTAGGGAAAGGCCGCTCAAAAATTACCGATGCCAGTTCCACGACTCTTCGCGCGAATGGCCAAAATTCAGGGTCACTGGCGATCTGACCNCCATTATCGCTGGCAAAAANAATCAAAGACGAGTNNAGCATTTTGCGTTGTNCTAGCGCATTCATCACGCGGCCAATTTGGTGATCTAATTCAGANACCATAGCGCTATGGATGCGTCGTTTGTAATCCTGTATGTGGGAATATCTAGAAATCTGATGATCGGGCGCTTCATTGGGCAGATGNGGTGCGCCAAACGCGAGATAAAGCAGTAAGGGTTGCTGCGATTGGTGTCCCTTTATCAAAGTCACGGCCTCATCCCCGAGAAGGGTGGTCGCATAGCCCTCTTCTCTTAGCGTGCTGCCGTTGCGTTGCCAATCGTGTCCTCCACCATGATTGTGGTCCCAATAGCCAATTCCGCCAGAGAGGTACCCATAAAAATGCTCAAAACCTCTAGAGTGAGGCCCATAGGCCGGCGTAAACCCGCCGAGATGCCATTTGCCTACCATCAAGCTTCGATACCCCAGCGCATTGAGATACTCAGGAAGAAGCTTCTCATCAAGACCAAGACCGATTTGCTGGTTTTTTGATATCGCCCTGCTGATGCCAAGCCGCCTGGGAGATTTACCGGTCATCAATGCTGCACGCGTTGGGCTGCAGGTAGGCTGGACATAAAATCGATCTAACTCAACACCCCCATTGACCAGAACATCAATATTGGGTGTGTTAATAGTACTTCCATGGAAGCCTACGTCATCCCAACCGAGGTCATCAGCCAAAATAATGATTATGTGGGGTTTTTTTGGCAGGCCATCGTTATGTTCTGAAAAAGATAGGAGCGGATTAAGGAGGCAAAATAGACTCAAAAAAAATGTGAATGACGATGCTTGAAGGCAGCTTCTCCGTAATATTGATGCGCGAACTTTCGTCATTGCAAAAGTTTAGTCAATTGGCTAGTAGAGTCAACATTAAAAGTTATCTTGAGATTCAATGTTTCGTTTGGATTGGTCCGAATGTCCGGCGCGACCATTGCTGTGCTGACACTTTCATCCTTCGAAGTCAGGCAAAACAGAAGGGTAGTCAACGACTGATAAAATGAATTTGGTGACGTGATCTTTGACGACGTTTATTTCGTTTTCACTAATCTGCAGCGTTGTTGCTATGTAGGGTTCGAGCAAGGCCCAAGCAATTTCTAACGACATAACCGTTGCAACGCGCGCCTTGGCCTCGGCATCATCGATTTTGTCCGTGCTCTGATAGATTAATCGTTCTGTGGCCTTTCGCGGAATTGATAAACCCTCGCGTAATTCAAGTGTTGCTAATTCCAGATCGCCGTCTATTGCACATCGAATTACTGCAATGATATAAGTTCTATCGATACCGAGTCCCAAAGGTTGTAGGCCGACCCGATGCGTGCGCTCCCAGTGCTCCNCTGCCAGTTTGGTTATTGCTTTGTGTAAGAGCTCGCGTTGGCTCCCAAAATAGTGATGTATCTGACCATGATTTACTCCCGCACGATTAGCGATCTCTCGATTAGAGACTGCTTTTGGACCATACTGAGCTAAGAGTTCTCCGGCCGCCTGAATCAATCTTTCTTCGACATCGGAGCGGCCCTTGGTCTTTAAATTCTTTCTTTCGAGAGTTTTCATTCGATAGATAGGGCTGAGGTTTCCTTCCCGGTATTNTATTATAAAAACAAATCAAAACCANTCTATTTTGAGTGGACAGGAATTGATAAAACAATATACTAGCCATGTGGCTAGTATATCCGTAACGCGCTTCTTTTCTAAACTGGCTTAAAGCTCATTGCATTCTTATTTGAACACATCGGTCCTTGAGGAGAGTGTTGTTGAACGTTTTGAAGAATTTGGTCTCGAATCTGTTAGAGGCGGTTGCAACCCCTATGCTACTAGTTGTAAATGCCTACGCGAGGCTCCGGTGCTATCAACGAGGTGGTCATATTAAATGCGAATCTCGTACTGGAGAGTTCGTGGTGGAGGACATTGCATTTAAGGAAGAAAGTGTAGATCTTGCCGGGTTTTCACACCGCATTACGATTGCCGGAGACGCGTCCTCAAAAGAGGAGGACACGATCGTGCTCATGGGTGGAATCCCAACTGATTCAAGCGAGACGTTTTATTGGTTGGTTGCCCGTCTTTGCAATCTAAATGTGAAATTAAGGTGCGTAATAGTTCATCTGCCATTTATGGAGATGGAGGCCCAATTAAATTATTCCGAAACAATCAGGTCTTCCTATGTAGGTCGGGCATTGCCTTTCAATCAAGAGGTCTCGTTGTCCAAGATGTCGATTGATCCAAGATATGACCATCGTAATCAAGCCAAAACCACTTTCGAAATTCTTCAATCAATGAATATCCATCGAGCACATTTCGTCGGCCATGATCGAGGTGCAGTTGTTTTCGACTATCTGATCGGAGAGAATCCTCGACTAGCAATTAGTTACTCAAGGGGCGCACAATTATGGGATTATTATGATGATGACTGGTCAAATCTAGCACCAAGTCTGATAGTTGGTCCACCACACCGTCAAATGACTTTGCCATGGCAGCNTCAACTGCTTTTTTTCCTCGTAATCGTGCTTAAGAGGCCTATCAATCTGCTATCGCCAAGTTTTACGAGAGATGTTTCAAAGTCTTTACCCGGAACTGATGCTTATGACCGCGCAACGCATCTGTTTTATAAAACGCTGGCCGTGCCAAAATCTATCAAGCTAAAAATTCAGCAAATAATGATGCAGACTGACTCCACTGATGAAGTGCGGAGACGAAATCAAATAAAACAATGCTCAGTTCCTATAATGCAGTTTCAAGGGGAAGATGAGTTTGCCTATGATGGCAAAAACAATCTTGTTTCTGACCAACCATTCTTTGGTATTTATAATCTTTTTGTCAACGAGATCTGCGATTTATATCCGGGCTGTGTTGGACAAAAACCAGAGTTTAAAAAGTCAGAATTTTTGTTTGATCATGGGGATTATTTTACTGTTAAACTACTTAAAAAGGCTCGGCTTAATCGTTTTTGTTTGATTCCCAACGCAGCTCACTTCAACATTATTGAAAATCCCGGTGCTTGTGCCGGTGCAATTAACGACTTCATTAAATCGGTTTGAGAGAATAACGACTAGCATAGCTGGCCTCTCAGTTTTAAAAAGAGTTTTGGCAATTGCTCTTGATACGTGGTCGCTTTGTTGAAGTAGCAAACACCATATATATGGCGATCTGGTCTCAGCATGGCTAGCGCTATGTTTTGTTTTTTAGCCCAAGCAGTCAAGACCCCTTGGACATCGATCCCATCGCCACTTTCACCTATTTCGACAGTCTTAAATCCGTCCACCAAAAATTTGGTGTCTTCCGCTTGCACCAGCGGAGCCGGATCGATGTTGAAACCAATAATGCTGAAGCCTTTACCCAGCAGGGAGTCGAGTTTTACTAATTCACCCGATGGCAATGTGATTGTTGGTTGACGCAATAAATAACGACTGAGAGCTTCACTTTTATCGTAGAATATTCCATCGCCCAAGCGCCATCCAGATACAAAATTTAAGTTAGAAACTAAGGATGGAAAGATATGCCCCAGCCACAACATGAAGTCTCTTGCAACCGCCGCAAGTCGATTCCGGGTTTGCAAGACCCCACCTATTTTTATTACTTTTCTTATTACCTGCTCCACGTGTGTTTTTCTCTCACTGTGGTAACTGTCCAGCACTCGATGATCCCAGTTGCCTCGAATCACCCCGCCTAATTTCCAGCTAAGATTGAAAGCATCACGGATTCCTGCACACATTCCCTGCCCCAAGAAAGGAGGCATTTGATGGGCCGCATCGCCGAGTAAAAAAACGCGACCATTGCGAAAATCATTTGCGATTAATGAATGAAAATTGTAAATACTTGCCCTTATAATAGTGCCATCGGAAGGTTTCAGGTCTGGATTTAATCTTTTCATATGCGGTGCCATCAGAGTACGGACAGAATTTTCATTGGCAATCGNGGTCAACTCGTCACTTTTATCTAGCATAAACTCCCAACGAATATGATTGGCATGACATGGGACGATTGTTACGGGCCTGACGGGATCACAAATCTGGTAGCACCTCTTGTCAATTTCGATTTTTTTGTCGAAAATGAGATCGCATACCAACCAAGGCTCTTCGCAACCGAGATCTATCTGGGATATGTTGGCTAGTTTGCGAGTTAGGCTTTTTGCACCGTCGCACCCAAGCAGAAAGTCACAACTAATTGCTTCGCTTTTATTACCATTGGAAATCTCAACAACAACAAATTTTTCTGAAGTTTTTTTTGCTTTCATAACCCAGCCTAGCCGGATATCAACGTTATCGAGGGCACTAACTCGTTCTCTGATGGCAGTATCCAAAGTCGGTTGCCAAAATAAAAAGTCATTGGGCCAACCGTTCACTTGATCCACCGTTTTAAAATCTTGATAGTGCAAGAGTTGATTATTAGCGTTTAGGAATGAGATTGACATGTCGCTGTGGCTGCACGCTTGAACTTCTCTGTGAAGATTGAGAAATTGAAATATTCTCATCGTCTCCCCATCTAAGTGAACAGCGCGTGGAAAATCTACCACGACTGAATTTTCTTCAAGTACAAGTGTGGATACCCCTTGCATTCCGAGCAGATAGGCGAGTACCGAGCCGGTGGGACCGAAACCCACAATGATCACGTCATATTTTGGCATGGCTACCCCTTAAAACTTCGGTTGACGAATTCTAGCCAAATGGCTAGAATTCGTCAATACTTGATAAATGTGTTGACTATTTAAATTCACGGCGGGCGGTTCATTAAAGATCCCTGAGAAGATTAACTAATCGCAAACACACTAGCACGAAATCTATTAACCGAGGGCAGGCACAATGAGGATTGTTACTCATTTTATTAACGGTGAGGATGACCAGACGAGCAGTGGGTCATCAGATCTATTCAACCCATCCACCGGAAGTAAAATAGGGGAGGTTTTACATGCAAGTTCTGCAGAAATTGACTGTGCCGTGCAGGCGGCAATTAATGCGCTGCCACTTTGGTCTCAAACCGGCCTTTATCATCGGTCTAAATTGTTTTTAGAGGCTCGGCAGTTATATATGGCGAAGCGGGATGAGCTTATTGACTTTTGCGTTAACGAGGCGGGCAAGACAAGATCAGATGCAGCTGCAGAGGTTGACAAATCAGCTGAGATACTGGCACACGGAGCGAGCGTTCCCTCGTGGTTAAAGACTGATATTAGTCATAATATTTCTCCGGGTATCGATACCTATGAGTCACGACAACCGATTGGTGTAGTGGGGGCAGTCAGTCCATTTAATTTTCCCGTGTTGATACCCATGCTTCAGACGGTAATGGCAATAGCCTGCGGTAACACGGTCATAGCCAAACCTAGTGAAAAAGTGCCTTCCTCTTTTCGATTAATTGTAGAAAAAGTTTTTAATAAAGCGGGCTTCCCGAGGGGAGTTGTGAATCTTGTGAATGGTGGTCGGGAGACAGTTACTGCGATGATGGATCATCCCCGAATTTCCGGTGTGACTTTTGTGGGAAGCACTCCTGTTGCAAGAGAGCTAAGATCTATTGGGTTCGGCAAAAATAAGAAAGTCCAGGCATTCGGTAGCGGTAAAAATCATCTTTTAGTTCTACCCGACGCCGATCTCGATATGGTCGCGGACGCCGCGGTCTCGGCAGCGTTTGGTGCGGCGGGTCAGCGATGCATGGCAGTATCTGTACTCGTTGTGGTTGGCAATATCGCTGATGAATTGGTGCTGAGAATATCTCAACGTATACCTGAGATAAGGGTAGGCAAAACCGACGGAGCAGATGTGCAACTTGGTCCCGTTATCAGTCGTGAGAGCAGAGACAGAATCCATAGTTTTATTGACGGTGCTGAGCGCAGCGGAGCTAGGCTCGTTGTTGATGGGAGGCCGCATTCAGAAGGCGATGGATGGTTTGTTGGCGCGACTCTTATCGATCAAGTGAAGCCAGGGATGCCCGTCTATGACAATGAAATCTTTGGACCGGTGTTGTCGATTGTCAGGACGGATTCATACGAGCATGCAATGAAAATTATTTCAGGTCATCCGCTCGGAAATGGTTCTGCTATCTTCACTAGCGACGGGGGTGCTGCCAAACGCTTCGCAGATGACGTCGGGGCTGGAATGATCGGTATTAACGTTCCAATACCGCTTCCGAGTTGGGGCCACAGCATTGGTGGTTTAAAAGACAGTGCATTTGCTGAGAGTAAGGCGTCAGGACCCGAAGCAGTAAATTTTTACACTCATGTCCGAGCAATAACCGCACGATGGCCCGATCCTGCGGATAGTCGAGTTGACCTGGGGTTCTTAAAAACGTGATTTATTTCGCTTATTTTTCTTGAGAATTTATCAAACCCTTCGTGCACCTTTCGCTTGTTCCGCCCGCAGATTGGCTAGATTCCGGCTCAAGTGTTGCGACGCTGTAAAGATAGCTTCACATCACAATTAAGCATCGCTTAATTGTGATGTGAACCAAAAGACAGCCAGGTATATGTTTAGTTGATAACTCATCATACCAATGATAACCTAGCCAACTGGCTATTAGCCAGTTGGCTAGGTTATCATTATTGCAAAAAATTTTAAAGCGGGGGGTATATGAGAAAAATAACGATTAGTTTTGTTAGATTAATACTGCTAACCATTGCGCAGGTCGCGGTTGTCGATGCGCTGGAACTTGAGGAAATAGTCGTAACGGCCGAAAAAAGAGAGCAAAACTTATTCGAAGTGCCTGTCGCTGTGGACGCGTTCACCTCAGATCAGCTCGAACAAGGCGGCTATGATGATATCGGTGAATTGCAAACCTTGGTTCCTAGCCTTGTAGTCGGGGGATATGGGCACTCTAGACCTTTCGTCTATATCAGAGGTGTCGGGACTAGAAAATTTGATGCTGGCGCCGAAGGGTCAGTTGGTGTGTTTGTAGACGAAGTATATAACACTCGCTTCAGCACCGCGCTCCAAGGGGTAGTAGATTTGGAGAGAGTGGAGGTTTTGAAGGGNCCTCAGGGTACTCTTTATGGGAGAAACACNATTGGCGGAGCGATATCACTTTTTACAAAGAAGCCAACGAACGAGACGGAAGGACGTATAAAAGTTGGTATCGGAGATGAGGGATATAGGAAATTCAGTGGATTCGTTTCAGGTGCTATATCAGATAACTGGAATGCTCGCTTGAGCGGCTCGACTAAGGAAGACGACGGTAGCCTGACTGAGGTCCTATCAGGACAGGATAACGGGGTTGATATGACTGTTGTGCGTCTTAATGCCGTCGGTAACCCGTCTGATGAACTCGAGATTAATTTCACCGTCCAAGCAACAAAACTTGAGCAGAGCGGCAAACTATCGAGACCGGTAATCGAGTGCGGTCGTTTGATCGCTCCAACTGTTGATGGTAGAGAGACTCTGGGAGCGGTCGCGAGGCATCTTACGATAACCGAGGGTGGGCCACCTCTTGGTGGCATAGGTGCTATNCCCCCCCTGCAAGGACTAGCCGCATCTGTTGGCTTGACTTCAGAGACGTGTTATTACTCTTTAGGGCCAATTATGGTTCCTCCTTTTTATGCTGATATTGCCAGTGGAAGACTAGTCGATGAAGTTAGAGCAGGTGTTCCGTCCGCTAGGGAGGTTTCTCATGATGTGCCTGGATTCACAGACTCTGAGGCAACTCAAACCTCTTTAAAAATAGTGAAGGATTTTGATGCGCTCACATTGACCACCATTACAAGTTTTACCAGCGAAGAGCTTCAGGAAGAGCTCGACTTTGACGGACACTCACATCGCTCTGTGTTCACAGAGGTCAACCAAGAGTCGGACCAAATAATGCAAGAAATAAGATTGAATGGCCAGTCTGATAGGCTTGCATGGGTCGCGGGTCTTTTCTATATGAAGGATGAAGCAGACAGGTCTGATAATTTTAAGACGGGAATCGCAGCACCTTTTCCACCTCATCAGTACGGCGTGTTTCCGCCTCCTCCGGCTGGCCCCTTTGTACCCGTGCCTGGATTGACTGGCTTCAATATGCAGACTGTAGCCATCGATTCAACTGCTATGGCCGCTTATGGGCAGCTCACCTATGCCATAACAGATACTTTTAACGTTACCATCGGCGCGAGATTTAGTGATGACGAAAAAGAATATGATATGGATATGGACACTAACACGCTGTTTCCATTCGTCACATTGATCGATAATTGGTCGGAGACGCTCAACTATGAATCGTTTGATCCGCGAATCACATTTGATTATGCGCTCGGTGAAGCCGCTATGACCTATTTAACCTACTCCACCGGTTACAAGAGTGGCGGCGTGTCCTTTGCGTCTTGGAGTCGGTCGGATTCATTAGGCGGTTTTGACAAAGAAGAGTTGACTACGCTTGAAGTTGGATACAAAGGCAGATTAATGGACGGTAGGATGCAAATCGAGGCCGCAGTATACCAGTATGAATACGAGGACCAACAACAGCAAATAATCGTACCGAACTTTGCGACCGGAGCCATGGCAGGACAGACGCTCAATGCGGCGGAATCAGATATGACAGGTTACGAACTATCCATCAATTATCTTTTGACCCCCGAGTTGCTGATCGATCTATCATATGCTGGTCAGGATGCCGAATTTGATTCTTTTGTTGTCCCGCAGTTTGGCTTGAACTTTTCGGGTCACAAGATGAACTATGCGCCTGAAAATGCATATGTGATTGGCGTGACTTATCAGAGCGAATCAATTACTGCCAGAGTGAATTACAGCTGGAACGATGAAATGTTTTTCGATCCGAGTAATCGTTTTATCTCGCTTCAAGATGATTACTCCCTTGTCAATGCGTCATTGAGCTTCAATGTTGGTGAGGATGTCAACATCAGACTTTTCTGCAACAACTGTTCAGATGAAGAGTATTTGACCCAAGTGACCACTTTTCCCTTGCCTTTTGGTGGAGGTGGCCGAGAACACCTAGCAAATGCGAGGAGATTGGGTGCTGAGATATCCGTAAACTTTTAATTTTTGTTTTGAAGCGGCCCTGCTGTCTTGGACCGAGAGACAGCAGTGCTTGGCAACTAATTGAGTAAAAAAATAGTATGTCTATTGATTTTGAGAAGGAGTTTGAGCTCTACGCTTACGGTGAATCGTTAGCGTCTCAGACCGCTCGATTGGGACTTGCAGAAAAGGGGGTCGAGTATAAGCATCACCATGTTTTCCTTGAATCGAAGGGGGAGCATCTAACAGCAAACTATAAGCGCATCAATCCTAAGTGCCTCGTGCCGACCCTTTTGCATTCNGGGCAACCCATTCACGATAGCGTAAAAATACTGGAGCACCTTGATGAGTATGCACAGCAAAATGGGCCGAAGCTTTTCCCTTGTGACCAAACCCTTAACTCGGAAGTAGGGGCTTTAATTCGAGAATTTGCCCTCGATGAGGAGATTAACCTGGGGGATAACTTTGGAACTGCTGTCGCGCTAGGTAGTTCCCAAATTTTAGCCCGCCTGCTCTGCAAACGCCCAATTCTTGATGTGATTTGGGATTACTTGACTAAACACCCAGACAAACAACGTGCTCCAATCTTTTTAATGATTCGATTGCTTGGCAAGCCTCCAAATGCGATCTACAAAAAATCTATTACTGGAATAGCCAAGGGTATTTTATTCGTTGACAGTGTTTTGAGTCATGGAAAGGATTATTTGGTTGGCGATTATTCGGCAGCGGACTGTCTTCTTACAGACCTGCTTCATCGACTTGAGGATATTGCACTTCATAGTGTATTAACTTCAGATAGAGTTCCCTTCATCAGAGATTATTGGCCGAGAGTGAAAGAACGCAAAAGTTATAAAACTGCGATCCTCGATTGGGAACTGGATGAATGGAGAGAGGTAAAAGCGCAACTCTATGGTAATGGAGAGAACCCTGAGATTAATTTTTTTTGGTCAGAATTTGATCGTCTGCAAAACAGTCAATCTAGAGGAGGATAAATATGGATGATCCAGTTTGTAAGGTGGCAGACATAATTTTTGTTCGTTTCGAATTGCAAGATTTACAGCCGCAAAGAGAATATCTTCAGCATTTTGGCATGCTGTTAGCGCATGAGACTGAAAATAGCATCTTTTTTAGGGGGACTGGTTCGGCGCCATACTGCTATGTCGCGACAAAAGGGCCAAAAAATCGCTACATTGGTTCTGCTTATCGGGCAAACACATTAGCCGATCTTGAAGCGCTATCAGCCGATCAGGAGGTGGATATCGTAGAGAATTATGAACCTGGAGGAGGAAAAAAGGTGACGGTTTTAGATCCTGACGGGCTGGAAATAGAAGTCTATCATGGGATGAATATTGCTACCCCAATCAACGTTGATGAGACAATCCTAAACACCGGATTTAAAAAAGCTCGCGCCAATAGGCTGCAGAGGTTCGGCCGAGCATCAGACGAGTGGCGAGTGCAGGGAGAACGATGGGTTTATGAGTTAACGTCCAAGGTAAAACGATTGGGCCATACTGCGATTAATGTAAAAGATGCGGAACAATCGGTTAATTGGTATGCTCAGAAATTGGGATTCTTAGTTAGTAATAACTGTTTGGGCCCCGAGGGCAAGTCAATGGGTGCATTCATGCGTTGCGACCAAGGCGAGATGCCAGTGGATCATCACACTCTTAATAATCTGCAGTTGCCGGGAGAGGGTCCCGTCCCAGTCTTCGGACATGCTGGCTATGAGGTGACTGATTCTGTTGATGACTTGATGGCTGGGCATTATCACCTGAAAACTGTCGACCAGTATTACCATGAGTGGGGCGTCGGTCGCCATTTACTTGGAAGTCAAATGTATGACTATTGGCGAGATCCGACGGGATTTACCCATGAGCATTGGACGGATGGTGATTTGCTCGATGCATCGATTGCTCCGGAAGATTCGCCACTTCGCGATCTGGTGATGGCGCAATATGGTCCACCTGTACCCAATACCTTCGGCGTATCGATGCCAAGTGAGGAGGTAGACGCGTTCAGAGAAGCTCACCCTACGATTCCAGATATGATCAAAGAAATGGAACTGAACCAGCGATCGGATAATTAACGATGGAAGAAGGAAAAAACGCTAGCATTAATGAAGATGAGTTACAGTCGGCTATTGAAACACAAAAAAAATTGCACGGCAGCGACTACCAGCGGTCTGCGCACGTGGAGGCCGCGCAAAGACGATTCTCAGAAATGAAAAAAGCTTACAAGCCTCTCGAAAAAACTCAGCTTGAACTCCTATTTACAGAGGCCAGAACCCAGTACTCGTGGCACACGACTCCTGTTAACGACGAGTTGCTGGGAGATATTTATAATCTGACGAAAATGGGCTCTACTAGCGTCAATTGCTGCCCCGCTCGCTTTATCTTTATAAGGACTGAAGAGGGCAGAGAGCGTATCAAGCCATCTTTGACAGGCAATAATATTGAAAAAGTAATGACTGCTCCGGTGACAACCATCATCGCTTATGACGTAACCTTTTTCGAACGCCTTGATCAACTCGTTCCTTATATGGACCTTAAACCTATGTTCGCGGGAAAGGGCACCTTTTCTGAAGTAACAGCTTTTAGGAACGGAACTCTGCAGGGCGCTTATTTTATGATGGCAGCTAAGGCTCTTGGACTCGATTGTGGACCTATATCAGGATTCGATAATAGTGCTGTCGATGATGAATTTTTTATGGGAACTTCTGTCAAATCAAATTTTCTTTGTTGCTTGGGGTATGGGGACTCAAAAAGATTATTTCAACGATTGCCCCGATTTGATTTTGAAGAAGTTTGCACATTGCTTTAACCCGAGGTTAGGCCAACCGCCATAAAAGTGTCCTTAAAACTTATTTTAAGTACAAGTCTATCCCGCTGAATCTGTCCTCCAACGTCATTATTGTGTCTTTTAAAAAACATCCTGAAAGACGAAATAATGTTCAAATCTTGCTCATTTACAAATACCTTAATTACTCTGATGGCCGATCCCATTGGTGATATGTCAATTAAGTGTCAATTGGCGACACTTGCCGCGGTTCGCTGATTAAATCTACGCAAATGGACACGCCTGCAAGGGGTCAATATACTGGATAAGTAATTGTGAATCAGAATAAGAGGAGTTACTCTGTGAAAAAACTATTGTTTATCTGGCTTTTCAAAGCATCAGTCGCCGTGAATGCCTCAACCATGGTACTTTGGACTTGCGAAACGCTTGAAGGCGGCGAGATGGAGGATGTCAAAAGGATTAACACCGCTTGGGTCGAAGCCGTAAACAAACTCTCTGAAAGAAGGATACAGAGCTATGTGCTCGAGCCCATAGCTTCCTCACAGATGGAGTCCTTTCGTTACATCGATATATACGAGAACCCCATTCATTGGGGCGAGATGAGGTCGCGAATGGAAGATGGAGCTTTAGATTCATTTGAGGATCAATTCGATGAGGTATCAAAGTGCACCGAAACCAGTCTATTTCAAGCGGAAAAGAGTTGAGAGCAATATGTGATCTCTTGAAAATGTTGCAATTATGACAGTCGGTGCGTGTTGAGAACTTTAATGAAAACTTTGATCATCGCGCCACTTATAATCGCTACTATTGTGGGATATCGATCGGTAACTCTAACGAGTCATCAAGTGGTTACGCCAATTCTTGCGCCCAAGTCTTTGCCAGTGGATGAGATTATTGCGAGACTTCAGACGGCGCTGCAATTCCGAACCCTGTCCTATGAAGACGAAACACTTTTTGACGCAAAGCAGTTTCTTGACTTTCATAATCACATTTTCTCCAGCTACCCTGCAATTAAAACGCATTTAGAATTAGAAATTATTAACGAAATGACTCTGTTATTCTATTGGAGAGGTTCAGATCCGAAACTTAAACCAGTTGCACTGCTCCATCATCTTGATGTTGTCCCAGTAGAAAAAGCGAGTCGGAAAAAATGGGACGTAAACCCTTTTTCGGGCGACATCCTAGACGGTTATGTCTATGGGCGAGGAGCCCTCGATGACAAGGGAGCGGCCATGAGCATGTTGGAGGCGGTAGAGCTTCTGCTTGCGAATGGGTTTCAACCTAAAAGATCCATATATCTCGCCCTCGGTCATGATGAAGAGGTCGGAGGAACAAATGGAGCTCAAGCAGTCGTTAAAGCATTACAAAACCGGGGTGTAACGTTCTCATTTGTTCTTGATGAGGGCGGCGCTGTTGTATCCGGTGTCATGCCTGGGCTCGACAAAAAGGTCGCGATGATCGGTATTGCCGAGAAGGGCTATGTGTCTCTGCTGTTGCGTGCAGAGGCAAGGAGCGGGCACTCATCTACACCCCCAAGAGAAACTGCTGCAGGTTTATTGAGCAGGGCATTGGTTCGCTTAGAGGATAACCCATTCCCATTGAGATTGAGCGAACCTTTGCAAAAAAACCTCGAATATTTGGCTCCTGAGTTAAGTCTACCCATGAGAATAGTGCTGTCAAATTTATGGCTATTTGAACCAATCGTTGTCTGGATCTTGGATCGAGAGCCCAGCACATCGGCCATGGTAAGGACAACGACCGCGATTACCATGGTCCGAGCAGGTGTTAAAGATAACGTTTTACCGTCTTTGGCCGATGCAGTGGTGAATTTTCGGATACTACCCGGAGATAACGCAGAGGGCGTAAAGCAGCGTGTTGAGAACATCATCGATGACGATCGGCTCACGGTGAACTATCTAGATGCATTTCATAGTAACCCGTCCGAGGTCTCGGATCACACTGGCTATGGTTTTAATCTGATCGAGAGGACAATTGCAGAAATATTAAATGATCGTGATACGGCGGTCTTAACCGCTCCATACATGTTGATGGGAGGCACCGATGGACGACACTACGAAAGTATTTCCGATAACGTCTATCGTTTTAATCCTATCGATATTAACAGCCAAGATCTTAGCAGAATTCACGGAATCAATGAGCGCGTGTCTATTGATAATTACCTGAACATGATTCGATTTTATTTCCAACTCATTCTCCAAATGTGAAGGCATCGAAACGAATGCCGATGTGAACTTTCGGGCACTAACTAAAACTGAGTAACTCTAAATAGCGGGACGATGAATTACCGTCTCGATATTTAATGATTCGCCGTGACAGTCGGCGTATGATGCGTAATAGTCTCTTAGACCTCTCCATCCGCCATTGGCGCTGTATTCTCTCCAAGCCATGAAGGATTGCATATCTGGATAAATTACTACATGAGCAAAGTCACCCGGTGTATTCGCGCCGCCGACAGTAGGCACCATAGCTGCCCAACCAATGAAGGGAGCGTCATCCGTGATGGTGGATGCGACTTGCTTATGTTTAGACATCAATTGCTCTGCGCCCACTCCTTCTTTTGCCGAGCACCAATTCCATGTGACTAGTCTCTCGTCGTCAGTTTCCATCGCTTCGGTATAATAGAGCATCATGACTGTACCCAGTTTTACATGACAATTTGCTACAGACTGCCATTGAGCGTTCAATTTCTGGCCCTCTGGGGTGTTAAGCCATAGATCCCATCCTTTCCCTTGCCTTTCGAAGTCAGCGGCTAAGATGTCCAGAAACTCGTAAGTTTCTGGATTTTGACTGTCCGCATGGCTAAAAAGTGGTACTTGCCGCGCGTTATACACATCGACGCTGTTTTTCTCAGCCCATTTTACATAAGCATTAAAAACTTTTTCGTAATTTGCCATATTCTTGCCTGCTTTCAGGCTGCAGACGTTAATCTGCATGCTAAAGGGCGGGTTGGCATTCGGCTTCGACTCATGCCCATCGGCGATAGATACACAGGGGAGGATGATCAAACACAATAGTGGGCATAGCTTTCTGAGATTTCTCATGGTTGTTTTTCCATTTTTTCAATTTAACAGATATATTTCGGCGCTCAACTAGAATCAAATTAATTTTATGGTTCCGCCCTTATACAAAAGCAGTATTCATGCCAAGCGACTGCAGTGGGAATATGGTTAGCTCTAGCAATAATTTTTTTAGATTGGAATCCCCCCCCCCAACGCAAATTGTCACTCATGGGTGCAGAGGTTTTTTCGGCGCGCGCCAGTGAGGTGCGGCATGATTGGTAGCTGAATAAATGAGTTGGTAGGATTTGGGCCATGGTCATTCGGTTTGCTTTAATCGAGCCAAACTTTCATCGAAATTCCTCCCGTCAAAGAATGTGATTGTTTTAACACTTGGCGGATTGGAAACGCAATTAAGATTGACACTGTATGAGCCGGGATGAGATCTGGGTTGATAAAAACTTTTGATGCCGCAAACTGAACAGAATAAGTGTTCCGCGTTTTTTGATCCAAACTGATACGAAGTAAGCAGTTGATTGCCTTGCGTTAAGGTAAAGTCTGCATGCTCAATGAACAAGTGCTGATAGTCTGATATTGAACATATAGTGCAGTTGCATTTCCAGATATCCACTGTATTTGAACAATTAATTAAGAATGCAACACTCCCGCAATGGCATTGTCCTTTAAACTTCCTAAGCATGTTTTGTAGCCTCCTACTTGATTCTAGTCGTGACATCTTGTTCTAATTCTGGTCCGATGAGATGCTTTAACGCGCCAAGCTTAATGAGTTTTATAGCCTAACAATTGTTTTGGTAAAAAAAGTTTTCTCGAGGCTAAACAGAAAAATTATGATTTGACCATCTTACGATGTGTGCTGAATTAGGAGTGTAGGTATGTTATGAGTATGTGACTTGAGAGTCGCCACCAACGTATTCTCTTTAAGACCATCCTTGATTGGGGTCACATCAATGCCTTCGTNTAGAAGTCTATTTCGCGTTGATTCTATTGACTTTACCTCCCATGCTAAGCCCCAAAGCTTGTCACGGTTCTCCCCTTTCTGTTCGACAACCTCTNTGGTGGTTTTATTTAATCTGAAAAATAACACTCTGCTCTTCAATTTGTCTATCGTTTTATCAAGTGCGAGCCTTATGTGAAGAACATCCCTGAAAATGTCTATGAAACCATTCGCGTTGTATGTTTTCAAGACCACATGATCTAATCGGTAGNCTGCTTTTTCGTCAACCAACGGCTCCCAGGGCAGCTCTCCGTCCACATGTTCAATGATAAAGGAGAACAGCCCCCTATTAAGTTTGGGCGGCAAAAAAAGCGTTTTCCATTTTCTAACACTGCCGTTTATAAAATTGTATCCTTCGCCTTTTGATAGCTTGAAAATAACCTGAACTTTGGCTTTTAATGTCCTCACAGTATGGTTCATATCTTCCGTGCCAAATGCGATACCAGCAAGCCCCTCGCCATTCTGTTCTAGGGTATGGTGAACAAAAGCAGATCCGGGTTCTTGGCCATCTCCTGAAAGAAGTTCCAGGTATGTGTTTTCAAAATTGAATATTGAATTAGTTGTTCCTAATTCCTTATGTGCCCCCCGCCAAACGGGCGGCTTGCCCAACAGTTTAGTATAATTGTTTTCCGCCGCATCCAAATCTCGTACAACAACTATTAAGTGGTCTATTGAATGAATCATGGTTTAATTATAGCCGTTAAATTGCTATTTTTTACGAGTCATAGTCAATTTCAAACTTACTACCGAATGCAGTAACATAAGCTTTTATGAAAGTAACCAGTCAATTAGTGGTTTCGGCAAACAATCATTTTTATGTTGAGATCGATTCATAGACTATTGGTTGATAGACTGTCTCCAAGATACTATCCGATTCAGATAGTAGATTGCTCAATGGTCGGCCGACTGTGTGGAGACAAATCAGCACCCTCAAAGAGCATGGTTTTGCGAGAAAAGTACCTACTACATGGGGACAAATGATGATTAAACTTGATCGAAGAAAGAATATTTTTTACCTAACACTGGATAATGAAGAAAATCGATGGAACACAACATTCGTCCGAAAAATTTGTGAAGCGATTGACGAAATCGAAGCGTCACAGGGCCCTGGTGCGCTTGTAACAACCTCAAGCAACCCAAAGTTTTTTTCCAATGGGCTCGATCTTGATTGGATCGCCAAGACCGAAGGCCCAGAAAGGGATGCTTTTCTTCCAGAATTTATGGCTTTAATGGGGAATATCATTACATTGTCAATACCTTCGGTTTGCGCTATAAATGGCCATGCCTTCGGAGCTGGCTTTATGGTGGCTCTCTGTCATGACGTGAGACTCATGCGAAAAGACAGGGGTTTTGCCTGCGCCAATGAAATTGAAATTGGTATGTTGATTCCGGAACCTGAACTGGCACTATTCAAACACAAACTACCCGCAAATGTATTTTTTGAGACGGTTCAGTTGGCTAGACGTTGGACGGGCCCCGACGCTGCGAGCGCCGGTATTGTGTCGGAAGCTATCGATCTTTCCGATCTCCTTCCAAAGGCCATAGAAAAAGCAGAATCATTAGCACATTTGGGCAGTAACCGCCACGTATACAGAGCCATGAAAGAACGTTTGTTTGGAATGTCGCCTTCGATTAATGATGTGCACGGTGCAGCTCATTTGCTTAAAAATCGTTAACTAGAGCTTTTATTTAATTTACACTTGAATAGACTTACAAAGTCAAGCCAGCAGGAAGAGTCATGAAGTTGCTACCCTTTATTATTTCAATTTTTTCGACGGTTATTTTGGCTTCAGGCGTATGATCAGTTAAGGACAATCTCAGGAGTTGGAAAGATGGGCTTAAAAGAAGTTGGAACAATGGTGTTCTGTGTCTTTGTTATTAACACGGTTATGGCGAAGCCGCAAAGTGATCTTGGCAAAGCAGGTATGAAGCATATTGATTCAAACGATGACGGTAAACTAAGTCTTGAGGAATTCCAGAATAAAAATCCTGGACCCTTTGACAGACTCGATGAGGATGGCGACGGTTCAATCTACTGGCATGAGTTAGAGGCACATCATATGGAGGTGCAGGAGAAGATGCGTAAGAAATTCGACCGAGCTGATGCTAATGGAGATGGACTCATCTCAGGCGAGGAAATAGTAGCCGCTCAAACCCGCGCATTTAATAGGATGGATCGAAACGGTGACAATTTCCTGAGCCGGAGAGAACTCATTTATGCACACAAGAAACGTTTGAGCCATATGCGTGAAAATAAACGTGAGAGTTCCGATGCTCGAGATAAAAAACTGCTATAGGGCCATCTAAAGATGGTTTAGGATCTGGAAGAGCGTGTTATTTCAAAAATGCANTCAGAAGACCACGCTGGCCTCCGTTTCATTCTCGAACGTNANNTGCCGCAGCTAATGGCATACGCGACCCGCATGAAAAATTCTGTCATGGACACGGAGGACATTGCCCAAGATACTTTTGCGGGGCTTTGGACCCAGCGGCAACACTACGATCCAAAAAATCGAAGCTCTCGACCTGGTCGCATCGAATCGCACAGAACCTATAGGTTGATAACTATCGTCTTGCTGCTGTTCGCTCTCTAAAGAATTATACCGACATGAAACATCAGTACGATGAGGGACCTCTCACCGAACTAGAGATTGAAACGCAAAGTAAAAAAGGGTTGCAAGCCCTCATACGGCTTAATGTCAGACAGCAAAGTGCGCTAGTCCAGATTGTTAGATTACTTTTTAATTCTTTTTGGTACACTTTTGTCCAAACATGTGTTTCGGCACGTAGATAAAATATTACTTCACTAATAGTCGTATATAGATAGAACAATGATATTAAGTCTCTTATTAATGATTTTGGTTTTCGGACCAACCCTGTGGTTGAACTTCGTGTTCAACAGGCATGACAAAGTCCTGGTGGATATGCCATTTACGGCGAGTGAATTTGGTCAAGATGTTCTCCAGGAAAAAGGGCTAGATCGTGTCCAGATAGAGGAAACGAATGGCGGAGACCATTATGATGTGAAAGAAAATAAGGTGCGCATCGCCAAACAGCGACTTTCCAGGAAAAGCCTCACAGCTATTTCGATTGTCTGTCACGAGATTGGCCATGCTATTCAGCATGCTGAAAAATACGAGCCGCTGAAACAGCGCACTTTAATCGTAGAGCGAACGGCGTGGATCACGCGTTTAGGCAGCGCCATTTTATTTCTTGGTTTGCCGACTATTTATGCTACCGGCTTATATTCGCTGATTAAGGTATGTCTTTTTTTGGTAATCCTCTCGGCGATCATTGGGCTCGTCATCCATTTGATCACACTCGATGTCGAATTAGATGCTAGTTTCAAGAGAGCGCTCCCTATTCTTAAGGAAAAGGTGCCTGCAGAGTACCATGTTGCCTGTCGTTCGGTTCTGCGAGCCGCAGCTTTAACCTACGTCGTGGGGGTCATTGGAAACTTATTTTCTCTGCGAGCAATTGGGTTGCTTATATCTAGGTTGACTTAGCATTAGTGCTAGTGAATCATCGTTGCTATCCAACCTAGGTCAGCAGAGAGAGAAATGATGACAAAGAATATTTTTAACAAACTGAAAAGAAAAGGTACT
>NZJL01000016.1 GCA_002692165.1 Porticoccaceae bacterium | reverse complement strand
AAATCCAATAGCTTTTCGTAAGCATGCAGCAAGAAAATCCGCAATCAGCTACCCGAAATTATTCGCATAGCGATTTATTATTGTTTTTCCCAAAGCCATTTGATGGACTTGATCGGGTCCGTCGGCCTGACGACACCACCTAGCGTAGTTGAATGCCTCTGCCATAAAATAGTCCTGAGATAGCCCCCCCGCCACATGCATCTGTCAATTATTTTCTGCACCATCAGCGGAATGCTGGTTTTTGTGGCTGCAATCATATCGATCGAGGAGCGAACTCCAGCACTGTCAATCTGAGAACTTGTCTTGAGCACTAATAACCTAGCCATTTCGATCTCGCAAAAGCTTCTCGATATTTCTTCTCTAATTGATTGGTGTTTGCTCAGAGGTCTACCAAAAGTTCGTCTAGACTCGGTCCGTTTGCAGGCAAGCTCCAACGCTCTTTGAGCCGAACCGATGAGTCGCATGCAGTGATGCATTCGTCCCGGACCCAAGCGTCCCTGAGCTATTTCAAAACCTCTCCCCGAACCAAGAAGCACGTTCCGCAAAGGCACACGTACATTTGTAAAAGACATCTCCGCATGCCCTATCGGAGCATCATCATATCCCAAAGTAGATAGAGGACGTTTGATGGTCACACCCGGAGTATTTTTAGGGACCAGAACTTGTGTTTGTTGCAAATGTCTATCAGGATTTTGGGGATCAGATTTGCCCATGACAATAAAAATTTTCGTCCGATGATTCATAGCCCCTGTGATAAACCATTTATTGCCATTTAAAACCCATTCATCTCCCTCCTGCATGATCGCCAGCTCAATATTAGTAGCGTCGCTTGAAGCCACTTGCGGCTCAGTCATCGCGTAAGACGAACGAATTTTTCCTTGCAGCAAAGGAGTTAGCCACTCTTCTCGCTGATCCTCGGTCCCATAATTCATCAAAACTTCCATATTTCCTGTATCTGGCGCATTACAATTAAAAACCTCTGCAGACCACAGAACACGCCCCATGATTTCAGCAAGAGGTGCATAATCGAAATATGACAAACCCCCATGATCACAGTATTGATGATGATCTTCTGGGACAAAGAGGTTCCACAGCCCTGCATCAAAGGCCTTTTCTTTAAGCTCGTCCATCAGAGGGACTGGAGCGAAACGATCTTCAGCCATCTCAATTTGTTGGGCATAAAACTCTTCATTTGGATAAATATTTTCATCCATGAAGGCCTCCAGTTTCTCCTGAAGCTCAAGCGATTATTTACTGAAGGTATACATCATTATTTGGGCTGACCTCTCGACGCAGCAATAAATCTTGATAGTTAAAATTACTGCTACATTACTTATATGAGTTTGTTTATCACACTACGCGAATGGTTCACGCTTAATTAATCGTTGCGGCTAGCTCACCACTTTGATACCTCTTTGTCATAGAATCCATAGACAAAGGTTTGATATGAGCGGCATGTCCGGCACAACCAAACGCCTCATAACGCTCAGCGCAGATATCATGCATAGCTGAAATTGATTGCTTTAAATAAGCCCGAGGATCAAACTCAGCTGGGTTTTCGGATAAGAACCGTCTAATAGCGCCTGTTGAAGCAAGACGCAGATCGGTATCAATATTTATTTTTCTTACCCCATGTTTTATTCCCTCACATATTTGCTCTAACGGAACGCCATATGTTTCGGCAATGTTACCCCCATATTTATTTATCGTTGCGAGCCAATCTTGAGGCACAGACGACGAACCATGCATTACTAAATGTGTGCCAGGAATACGCTCATGAATTGCCTTGATACGATCTATGGCGAGAATATCGTCCGTTGGTGGTCGGCTAAATTTGTAGGCCCCGTGGGATGTGCCACATGCAATTGCTAACGCATCCACATCGGTCTGAGCAACAAAATCTGCCGCTTCCTCTGGATCGGTTAGCATTTGATCCATTGTAAGTTCGCCCTCGGCACCAACGCCATCCTCCTCTCCTGCCTGACCAGTTTCCAAGGACCCTAGACACCCCAGCTCCCCTTCAACCGAAACACCGCAGGCATGAGCAGTATCTACAGCGGCACGGGTCACGTTAACATTGTAGGCATAATCTGCCGGTGTTTTACCATCTTCCTCTAAAGAACCATCCATCATGACAGAGGAGAATCCCAGCTGGATAGACCGCTGACAAACCGCAACACTTGTCCCATGGTCCTGATGCATGCAGATAGGTATTTGAGGCCATTCTTCTATGGCTGCTGCTATCAATTGTTTTAAAAACGGTGCCCCTGCATACTTTCTTGCCCCTGCAGAAGCTTGCAAAATAACGGGGCTTGAAGTAAGCTCTGCCGCAGTCATTATTGCTCGGATTTGCTCTAGATTATTAACGTTAAAGGCCGGCACACCGTAATTATTTTCCGCCGCGTGATCCAGAAGCTGTCTCAGTGAAATAAGCGCCATAAATCTCTCCAATTAATATTTGTCTTTCTTACCTCAACCGCCAGCAGCTCGACGTTTTAGTATGTCGACACCCGGCAGTTCCTTACCCTGCACAGACTCTAGAAAGGCTCCCCCGCCTGTCGATATGTATGATATCTGGGCACCTACTCCATATTTTTCCACCGCAGCAACTGTGTCCCCCCCCCCAGCGATGGAAAACCCGCTATTTTTTGCTATTGCCAGAGCTACGGTCTGAGTTGCCCTCCCAAATTGATCATATTCAAATACCCCGAGGGGTCCGTTCCAAATAATAGTGCCCATCTCGCCAATTAAATAGGCCAGTTCTCTCGCTGAATCTGGACCGACATCGAGAATCATTTCATCCGAATTTATCTCGTCGACTCGTCTGACGGTTGCCTCACTAGATTCCGATAGTGCCTTACCCACAACCAAATCGACTGGCAACGGTATATCAACTTTAGCCATTAGGTCACGGGCTGCAGGAATGAGTTGCTCTTCATAAAGCGACTTACCAACCGAAACCCCGGCAGCTGCCAAGAACGTGTTAAGAATCCCGCCCCCGACGACTAATTGATCGACTTGTGACGATAAACGCTCCAGCAATAATAGTTTGCCAGAAACTTTTGAACCTCCGACGATTGCCATTATTGGTCTGGTTGGTGTCTGCAATGCCGTAGCTAAAGCCTGTAGCTCATTTAACAACAATGGTCCAGCGCAAGCTATTTTAGCGTATTTTGCAACTCCATGAGTAGAGGCGTGCGCTCGATGAGCAGTACCAAAAGCATCCATGACAAAAATCTCGCATAGATTCGCATAAGCTCGTGCCAACAATTCGTCATTAGCTTGTTCTCCAACATTGAAACGCACATTTTCGAGTAGCGATATCTCTCCGAGATCGTCTTTAANACAGTCCTTCCAATTTGTTATAAGGCCGACATGCCTTCCAAGCTTCGCTTCCAACTTTTTTGCAACTGGTTGGAGAGAAAAATCGCGGTCGAATTGTCCTTCGGTTGGGCGGCCTAAATGTGACATTAAGATAACAGAAGCGCCCCTCGAAAGCGCAAAAAGTACCGTGGGTACGATAGCTATGATACGAGCATCACTCATTATTTGGCCACCTACAATTGGCACATTGACATCTACGCGAATCAAGAGACGCTTTCCAGCCAAGTTCAAACTGCTCATTTTCAAAAGAGCCATCAGCCTGCGTCCCCATGGCGCATAGCGCCTTTTGGAATATTACACCAATGCAAGAGCGTATCTAACATGCGGTTGGCATATCCCCACTCATTGTCGAACCAAATTAACACCTTAGCGAGCGTTTTCTTGGAAACTCTGGTTTGACTCGCATCTACAATTCCGCTTCTCGAATCATGATTAAAATCACAGGAAGCTAGAGGCTCTTCCGAGTAACCCAATATGCCCCTTAGGGCGCCGTCAGCAGCTTTTGCCAGGCAATCATTGATCTCCTCTGAATCAATATCAGTGTTAAGTATCACCGACAAATCAATGCAAGACACGTTGATTGTCGGCACCCGCATCGCTTGAGCTTCAAAATATCCCTCTAGATGGGGCATCAGGCGATCAATACCCAGCGCCAAACCAGTTTCCACTGGAATGATGGACTGCATTGCTGCGCGAGTTTTCCTCAAATCATTGTGATGAAAGGCATCGATAACGGGCTGGTCATTCATCGCAGAGTGAATTGTGGTAATGACCCCACCACCAACACCAAATGTTTGATCAAGGACGTGTATCACTGGAACAACTGCATTGGTAGTGCAAGAGGCAGCGGAAATAATCCTCTCAGAACCGTTCAATGCGCTTTCATTTATCCCAAAAACGACGGTCTGATCGACATCAGCTTGCGCGGGTTGAGAAAAGAGAACTCGCTTAGCGCCACTTTTAATGTGTCGCTCGGCTGAATGTTTATCGCTAAATGTACCGCTGCATTCGAGAACCACATCAACCCCCAGATCTTTCCAAGGTAAGTCAGCTAGGTCTTTTCCCTCCAGAAGAGCTATCGAATCCCCATTAATCCGGAGACACTGATGTTCTAGCGATATCGTGCCGGGGAACCGACCATGAGTTGAATCATATCGGGTCAGATACGCTATAGTTTTGGCGTCTGCAGGTTCGTTGATTGCCACAATTTCAAGTGATTCACGCGCGCCCGATTCATAAACCGCTCTTAACACCGAGCGTCCAATTCGACCATAACCATTAATTGCAACGCGCAACACTAATCGNTCACCTCAAGTAGTGTCTGAACGACATTATCTACTGTAAATCCAAAGGTCTGCATAAGATCATCTCCCGGCGCGGACTCTCCGAAGCTGTGCATTCCCACCACTCGACCGTCAAGTCCGACATACTTCCGCCAGTAATCCGCATGCAATGCCTCAACCGCGACTCTAGCTCGCAGAGCGGAAGGCAAAACATGTTCACGATATGTTTCGTCTTGCGCATCAAATATTTCTGCGCAAGGCATAGAGACAACTCTTACTGGAATTCCTTTTTCACTGACGGCGCTTGCTGCCTTGATGGCCAAATCGACTTCTGAACCAGTAGCAATAATAATTGCTTTAGGCTCATTGCAATCGCGCAAAATATAACCCCCGCGCTCAATATCCATTACTTGCTCCTTCGTTCGTGCAATTGGTGCCAACGCTTGTCGACTAAAAACCAATGCACTAGGGCCATTCTTCCTCTCAATGGCGCTCTTCCAGCAAACAGCAGATTCAACCGTGTCACAAGGCCGCCATGTGTCAAGGTTAGGGGTGGCTCGCAAGGTCATCAACTGCTCTATTGGCTGATGTGTGGGACCATCTTCTCCTAAACCAATTGAATCATGGGTATAAACAAATATACTTTGCACCCCCATAAGTGCAGCCATACGAACGGCATTGCGCCCATAATCCAAGAACGTCAAAAACGTAGCTCCATAATTTATAAAGCCACCATGAAGCGCGATCCCATTCATAATCGCGCTCATACCAAATTCACGGACGCCATAGAATATGTAGTTACCATCACTGTCTGCAGCACGAATTGGTTTTGATCCCGACCATATCGTTAAATTTGATCCGGCCAGATCAGCCGACCCACCCAAAAGTTCTGGTAAAATTGGGCCAAACGCATTGAGGCAATTTTGAGATGCCTTGCGAGAGGCCATCTTTTGATTGGACTGCTGACACTCGAGTATGAACGCGTTTGCAGTTTCAATAAAATCGGCGGGAAGTTCTCCCGCTTCCCTACGTTCGAATTCCTCAGCTAATTTAGGGTATGCTTCCCGGTATCTTGTGAAACTGGCAGCCCAGTCTTTCTGTCTAGCTCTGCCGAGACTTTTTGCATCCCACTTTTCGTAGATTGATTCTGGCACGTGAAATGGTGCGTGAGTCCAGTTCAATTGCTCCCTGGCCAGGACTATTTCGTCATCTCCTAAGGGCGCTCCATGACAATCCTCTTTTCCTTGCTTATTAGGAGATCCAAATCCAATAATGGTTTTGCAGCAAATG
The DNA here is from genome assembly GCA_002692165.1 of Porticoccaceae bacterium. Lineage (GTDB taxonomy): Bacteria > Pseudomonadota > Gammaproteobacteria > Pseudomonadales > Porticoccaceae > TMED48. Next base: position 29,956 of record NZJL01000016.1, on the reverse strand, counting down.
AGTGATGGTCGATCAATCTCTTGTCGCGCTTTTTCGATGGCAGTGCTAATTTCACCGCTGTCATGTCCGTCCACTTGAGATATTACCTGCCACCCGTATGACTCAAATCTGCCTGGTGTGTCATCAGTAAACCAACCCTCCACCTCACCATCAATCGATATCCCATTGTCATCGTAAAAAACAATCAGTTTGCCCAACTGCAGGGTGCCTGCGAGAGAGCACACCTCGTGAGAAATGCCTTCCATCAAACAACCGTCTCCCAAAAACGCGTATGTATGATGATCCACAATTATGAAATCTGGCCGATTGAATTGTGCTGCTAGAACTTTTTCGGCCAAAGCCATGCCAATGGCATTGGCTATGCCCTGACCTAGTGGGCCGGTTGTGGTCTCAACACCCGGGGCATAACCAAATTCCGGATGCCCCGGGGTTTTGGACTTTAGTTGACGGAAACCTTTTAGGTCATCTAAAGACAAATCNTATCCGCTCAAATGTAACAAAGCATAAAGTAGCATCGAGCCATGCCCATTCGATAAGACAAAACGATCCCTGTCAAACCAATTGGGGTCACTGGGATTATGCTTTAGGTAATCGTTCCATAACACTTCAGCTATATCTGCCATCCCCATTGGCGCACCGGGATGACCACTTTTAGCCTTTTGCACCGCATCCATGCTCAGGGCCCTTACCGCATTTGCCAGATATCTTCTCGAGGCCATCTTTCCGCACTCCTTACTGAGGATTTGAAAGCGAGTATTGTCTCTCAGGAAAACGAGCCAGTAAACTGATAATAATCTTGCATTACTGCTTCGGAGCGCATAGCAAGAAAAACTTCATGAAAATGATTACTCGATTAAACGATATTCTTGTTCGAAAGATCCATTGTGGTAGAATATCGGCAGAGTTTGGAAGCTGTTTTCTCCCTGTTCAACTAAAAAAACATCCTTGCGCAAAGGTATCGGCCGCCTAATCCTAATTTGATATCAGCGCACTTGCCCAAACCAGAGGAAACAGCATGTCTAACTACGCCATCTTCACCTCAGAATCAGTATCTGAGGGCCATCCAGACAAAATGGCAGACCAAATATCGGACGCCATTTTAGATGCGATGATATCAGATGATCCAGATTCTCGCGTTGCAGTAGAGACTCTCGTCAAGACCGGAATGGTGGTTTTGGCAGGCGAAGTCCGAACGAACACATACGTTGACCTAGAAAAATTGGTACGNCAAGTTGTCACGGACATCGGATATGACAGCTCAGAGGTGGGTTTTGACGGGAACACGTGTGCAGTTTTGAATGCTATTGGTCAACAATCTAGCAACATAGCAATGGGAGTCGATGAAACCACAAAAAAAGATTTAGGCGCTGGTGACCAAGGCCTGATGTTTGGTTTTGCAAGCAATGAGACTGACGTGCTGATGCCAGCCCCCATTTTTTATGCTCACCGGCTAATGGAAACCCAAGCTAAACTCCGCAAAGACGGCACACTGCCCTGGCTCTATCCTGACGCAAAAAGCCAGCTGACCTTAAGATATGATAACGGTTCCCCGGTCGCGATCGATGCAGTAGTTTTATCAACACAGCACTCCAAATCTATTTCTCTATCCGATTTACAAGAAGCCGTTCGCTACGAAATAATTGAAAAGGTGTTACCCGCAGATTGGCTGCATTCGGAAACCAAGTACCATATTAATCCTACAGGGAAATTTACTATCGGTGGCCCCATGGGCGACTGTGGCGTCACAGGTCGAAAAATAATAGTCGATACCTATGGCGGTATGGCTCATCATGGCGGCGGCGCTTTCTCAGGAAAAGATCCAACAAAAGTTGATCGATCAGCTGCATATGCCGGCCGATATGTAGCAAAAAACGTGGTAGCGGCCGGCCTAGCTGATCGTTGCGAACTTCAAATGTCTTATGCGATTGGGGTATCACAGCCCACGTCCATAAGTATTGACACCTTCGGAACAGGGAAACTCCCAAATCACGAAATTTCGAATTTAATTCGGGAGCATTTCGATCTTAGTCCCAGCGGCATAATAGGTATGCTCGACTTGCGCAGACCGATCTATCGCGCTACCGCTTCTTATGGTCACTTTGGGCGTGAACAAGAGGCTTTTAGTTGGGAAAGAACCGACCTCGCGGCGACTTTAAAAAGATCGCTTTGATAGGGTTCCAAGACCAAAAAACATCCGTATAAATGATATTGTCTTTTAAAAGGAAAAAGTATGGTGGCTAAAATCTCACGAATCGATGTAAACATGGACGCGCCTGACTTTAAGGTGGCTGATATTACCCTGGCAGAATTTGGTAGGAAGGAAATAGCTATTGCTGAAAGCGAGATGCCGGCTCTCATGGCGATCCGAGAAAAATACAAGGCCAGCCAACCCCTTGACGGTGCTCGTATCCTGGGTTGTATACATATGACAATTCAGACTGCCGTGCTTATAGAGACCCTTGAATACTTGGGTGCAGAGGTTCGGTGGACATCGTGCAACATTTTTTCGACTCAAGATCACGCAGCGGCAGCGGTTGCAGCAAATGGGACACCGGTTTTTGCTTGGAAAGGCGAAACGGAAGAGGAATACGAATGGTGTTTAGAACAGCAAATTCTCAAGAATGGTGTTCCCTGGGACGCAAATATGGTTCTTGATGACGGAGGAGATCTGACAGAAATACTTCATAATAAGTTTCCCAAAGTGCTCGATTCTGTCCATGGAATCACCGAGGAAACGACCACCGGAGTTCATAGACTGGAAGAAATGCTGGCCTCAGGCAGACTGCGCGTTCCAGCCATCAATGTAAACGACTCGATAACTAAGTCAAAGAATGACAATAAATACGGATGCCGTCACAGTCTCAATGATGCTATCAAAAGGGCAACCGACCACCTACTTGCAGGTAAAAAAGCTCTGGTAATTGGCTACGGAGATGTTGGCAAAGGTTCAGCCCAATCTTTGCGGCAGGAAGGGATGATCGTAAGAGTCACCGAAATTGACCCGATATGCGCCATGCAAGCATGCATGGATGGTTTTGAAGTTGTCTCGACCTACGTAGACGGCCAACCAGACAAAGGGGTAAACATAGCAATGCTCCGCTCTATCGACGTTTTGGTTACCAGTACAGGAAACTTCAACGTTGCGTGCTGTGCAGTCTTGTCCGAATTAAAAACAGGATGCGTGGTTTGTAATATAGGTCACTTCGACAATGAAATTGATACAAACTTTATGCGAGAGCACTGGGAGTGGGATGAAATCAAGCCTCAAGTCCATAAAATCTTCAGAAATAGGGCTGAAGACGACTATTTGCTGCTTTTAGCGGAGGGCAGGCTTGTAAATCTAGGAAACGCGACCGGACATCCCAGCCGTATTATGGATGGTTCATTCGCAAATCAAATTCTTGCTCAAATAGAACTCTTTAGCAAACAGTTCGCTTCTCAGAATGCAGAAATGAAAAAGAATTTGTTGCGTGTTGAGGTACTCCCTAAAGAGTTGGATGAAGAAGTTGCTGCACACATGGTTCAAGGATTCGGTGGTGTCATAACTCAACTGACCCCAGATCAGGCAAACTACATTAACGTTCCAATAAAAGGTCCTTTCAAGAAAGAAACATACAAGTATTAGACGCCCTCAGTTGCTCGGCTATACTGTATGTTCTCGGGTTTCAGCTGACTTTGGAAGTTGGCCGCTTTTGAATCTATGGGGCAATTATGGATGCGAATACCACGAATTTTTGTTGACATTGATCTGGACTCCAATGTTGAGGTAACGTTAGATGGAGCGCAAACGCACTATTTACGAACGGTATTGAAACTCACTCACTCCGATCCAATAGTCGTGTTTAATGGAAAAGGAGGTGAATACTCGGGAGTATTATCGTCGTCTTCAAAAACCTCGGTTACAGTGCAGTTAGAGAAATTTGACCCCGAAGAACGGGAATCGCCGTTAAGAACTCACCTTGGCATAGGTGTTTCCCGAGGGGAACGAATGAGCTATGCGATCCAAAAAGCCACGGAACTTGGCGTCAGCAGAATTACACCTCTTATTACAGCCCGTTGCGAAGTAAAGCTGTCAGAAAGCCGAAAAATCAGGAAGGTTGACCAATGGCAAAGAGTGGTGGTCAACGCTTGTCAACAGTCAAAAAGGACGAGGGTACCAGAGGTGACACCGATTATCGATCTAAATAAATGGTGCGAAAAAACCCGTTCCTCTGCCAAATTTATTTTGGACACCGACGGAGATGAACCCTTTGATTCGATAGCAGATAATCCTGAAGACGTTGCCATTCTTGTGGGTCCAGAAGGAGGGTTCGAAGAAAAGGAGTTAAGCGTGGCAGTGCAATTTGGTTTCAAACGCTTACGCCTTGGCCCGCGAGTTCTTCGCGCTGAAACCGCTCCCCTAGTTGCCCTGAGTATCTTGCAATCAGTTTATGGAGACGTACCATAAATGCTCTGTTGCGAAAAGTTGCTGTCAACCACCCTCGGATTTATATTTCTACTTCCAGCGACAACCGTGATTTGCTCATCTAAAAACAACATACACGAAACCATCCTATCAGCTAGCGGCACAATATTTTGTGATGGTTTTATTAGAGGAAGCGGGCTTCACATAGACAAGTCCACTCGAAACAGTTCTATTATAATGACTGCAGCCCATGTGATGTATGATAAAACATCCGACGACTTATTCGAGCAATGCAGTTATCGGCCCAACAACATGCGACTGCAAGCAGCTTCATTTGCTGATATCTCTATGCATGGCTACACTCCTCATGATAGAGACAAAATAAAGCAAAGCGAAAACGACATCGCATTTGTCGCGCTTTCCCGCCAACTTAGTCAACCTTCTTTCCATCTTTCTAAAAGATCCGCTAATCTTAAACAAATAAATTCCTCTCAAGTTTTAAAAATAATTAGGTATAACGACACGAAGAACCAAATTGAAGTATCTAAAGAATGTGGATTTGTTAGAAGTCCAAAATTTAACAGTAACTTTTTGATCTTCCATGACTGCCCAACGGGACCTGGTGCCTCTGGAGCATCAATCATCGATACTAGCCACGTCAAGCTTATCGGGATACACGGAGGAACATTGCTTTTCCATAGCAACGATTTGAGCCCTGGGAAGACCCGAGACACATCACGTTTGCGTCAAGGTCGCATAATTGATGAACAGATATTAACATTGCTTGAAGAATTTAAGTCCAGCTTGCGCTAGAGCTGGTTCTCACATATCCTCCCACGGATTTGAGGTATCGAATAAAACATCTTGGGAAAAACCCGGAATGCCGACCCCGTCGGGGGTCAATGAAATTTCATTCTCGTCAATAAGGGGCTCCCCGAAACGATAAATCACATCCAGTTCTGCAAAATCTGCCCGTAGTGAGTACGCCTCTGCTTTGCGTCGTGTCCTTTCACGGAGCCGGATATACCTATCGTACTTTTCTCTGTGGCGACTCTTTAACATCAAATTCAATCTGATAGGCGAAACAACAACCGCCGTGGCATTATTGCCACCAAAACCCTTGGAGTTTATGAAGGCAATATGCATCTTTCGATCACTTACATTAAAATCATGAAGTGGAAATATTGCTCTTTCCTGAACCACGTCAGAAGCCACTTCTTTGATTGTTTTTATGCCGGGTATAATATGGTATCTAAAAGTTCCCAGTGCGGACATAAGTTGATCCCCGCTGGCTGCAGATAAAGAATGTCCTACAAAAGATTTGGTGGCTGTAATTGGCCAGTCATATAGATCAAATGTCTTCGCGATACGATCAATTAATGTAGACTCGGTCCGTCTATTTGCCGGGGTGCTAGACCCATGAGCATGAACAAAACTGTGATTTCTTACGCTATCCTCTCCCACGACTCTAGTTGCTGCGGCAACTGCCTTTGAAAACGAAATGTAGTTACCGACCCCCGGGGCAGATACGGACTTTTTGATACCGTCCGCATTGATAAAAACTTCTGGTATAGCTCCAAAAACGTCTGCTCCTAATTCTATTGCCAACGCGTCATCCATAAGGATCAAATATTGTGTCGACTCGGATAATACAAAACCACAATTCTCCGCAAAGGGCCTGCTGGCAGTACGATGATTTGGGACAGTGGTACCATCCAATTTGCATAAATTATCATCGCTAGCTAATGCTCCCATATTTGCGAATCCTTCCGATATCTCGGGCGTTACTCCCGCTTCTGCATTCCCTACGATCGCGACACGGCGGCGACCGCTGCGAATATCTCTCACTGCGGCTTGCAACACATATAGGAAGGTCGCGCACGCTCCAGTAGTGGCCTCGGTGTGACCCACACTTCCTAGCACATATGCATTGATGAAATCTGCCGGCATCGTATTAAGCCCCAGAGGAAGCTGCTTTGCTGTTGTTCGATTACCTCGCAATCTAGATTGCAATAAACCGCCAAATCCATTTTCAGTCATCTGACTAAGAGCGCTAGAAGAATACACCCCAATCTCGTCCGGTCGGACATTGTCCAAAATTTCTTTCCAATCCAGCCCAGTGGAATGAAGTGCGTCGCTCGCACCCAATATCGCCATTTGCAGGCCTCGCGGGTGAAAGCGAGAATTGTAATGCTCGGCAGGTCTGAATCCGGTCGGCAGTTGCCCCGCAGCCTTTGACATCAACTCATGGTAGGACTCGACTAGGAAGCCAGTGGAATTTTTTGTTCGAATTTGCGCTCTACCATCCGCCAGTTCATCAATTGCCCAGCCATCCGGTAAATGGTTTGGCAGATCCTTTTTTTGCAGAGCAAAAATAACTTCGTCATCGTCTCGCGAGCTAATCTCTATTTTTTTGTGTTCGACAACCTTATCTGGATTAAACAATTCTATTTTTCTGACCATGGTTCCGTCCAAAATAGCCGTCCTGTAACAGCGTGCTACTTCTTTAGCAGTCAGACTTTTGCCTTCCATATTCGAATATTTATCACCACTCCGCTTAACAAGACCCATAAGACAACCGAGACCAACAAGTGTTTTTTCTTGCTCGGTCTCAGTGAGTGACTCGAGAATCATTCGTCGATAAGACTGGAAGGACGAACTTCGCCCAGCTGCATTGTAACCTCCAAACCCCACAACGACGGGCAGTGCCTTTCCCATTTAAAACTCCGATCGAAAAATGCGTAGCAAATACCATAGTTTATAGGAATCTATTCAAATAAACCCAGGGAAAAAGTAAGTAAAAAGGATTTTTCATTGATCCTGAGGTTTCAATGCTTTGTTTACTAAGAACCAAATTCTCGGAAATAACATCGTACCAATTTATTTTTTTCTACAAAGAAATACCTATCACTGCTTCAATGTTTGTTTCGCGAAAACTCTTTGACAAAAGGGTAAATAACGAGCTTGATCTGCGACCCATTTAGGTAGGCAAAATTTTACATTAGGACTTACCTAGGAGGGATTTCTGATCGGCAACAAGCAACCAAATCTCTTGGTCGGCTGAAATATGACGCTAGACCAAGATAAGATATTGCAAAATCAGGACACCAAAAGTTAATTCGGCGCTACTTGACACCCTATTTCGGCCCAAGCCAAGTAATTNAGTNCTATTTNNGAAAATAATTTNACGCCTTTTACNCCACTNACNGACNNGATTTTNGANNTTANNGATGNGTNTAAAGNNCCTTCNACATCAACNATNTTATANGCTATNNNNTCTCTNCTNTTGTTGACCATNTCAATAACATTTAAACCATCNTCGGCCAAAATACNCAANACGTTCCCAAGCACTTTGGGGACNTTNNGNTTGCTGAACGTAATTCTGTTTTCTGCCCTTCTAACTAATTTTGTGGGAGGAAAATTCACCGAATTAACGATGTTACCGTTTTCTAAGAAATCCATCAATTGCGAAACGGCCATGACTGCGCAGTTGTCTTCAGCCTCAGCAGTGCTTGCTCCAATGTGAGGCATTAGAAGCACATCATCTCGGCCTAGAAGTTTTGGATCAGGAAAGTCGGTCACGTATCCAGCCAGAGTGCCTTTGTCTAGCGCCTCTAAAATGGCGTCGGGACAAACAACCTCTTCTCTCGCAAAATTAAGAATTTTTGTTGTTGGCCTGATGAGCGATAGAACGGAAGCGTCTATGAGTTGATGTGTTTCTGGTATGGCCGGCACATGCAAAGTCAGGAAGTCAGCGCGCGCCAGCAGCAGCTCTAAACTATCTATATGCTCGACGTTGCTGGATAGCTGCCAAGCGGCTTCAACAGAAATTGCTGGGTCATGTCCTATCACCTCCATTCCCAGATCTAAGGCAAGATTGGCTATCATTGATCCAATTGCCCCCAGACCCACGACCCCAAGAGTCTTTCCCCGAATTTCGGCCCCAGCAAAGCGTTTTTTTTCTTTTTCTAAAAGCTTCCCAAGCTCACTCTGGTCACGAATATGTGTCAATTCTTGCACATAGTTCATACCACCATATATATTTCTCGAGGCCATCATTAGGGCACCTACCACAAGCTCTTTAACGGCGTTGGCATTCGCCCCTGGAGTATTAAATACAACTATTCCATGATCAGTGTACCTATCAACTGGCAGGTTGTTAACGCCGGCGCCCGCTCTGGCAACAGCCAACAAACTTCGCGGAATGTCTTCCTCGTGAAGTTTTTGACTTCTCAAGATGATGCCCTCTGGTTGGTCGCAGTCAGCTGAAACAGCATAGAGCTCTTTGGAAAAACGACTTAAACCTTTTGGAGAGATGGCGTTGTAAGTACGAATTTTATACATAATAGTCTCGCCAGTTATTCATTGACCATGCCGTACGCCCATTGAATCCATTCCATCAATACTTCTAGATCGTGGCGTTCGATTGTCGCACCGCACCATATTCTGAGCCCAGGCGGCGCATCTCGGTAAGAACCGATGTCGAAGGCGACCCCCTCTTGTTCCAAGAGATCTACCATCCTCGATATTTTCTGAGCAACTAATTTGAGCTCTAAACAAACGCTTGTGCTAGAGATTGTTTTCTCATCTTTAGCTAAAAAGCTTACCCAATGATTCTGTTGAACAAATGCTTTTATTACGCCTAAATTTTCTTTAGATTTACTGATCGCAGCATCCAAACCACCTAGTGCTTCTACCCAATCAAGCGAATCTAAATAATCGGCCACACAAAGCATCGAGGGTGTGTTAATGGTAGCTCCTTTGAAAATCGCTTCGTTTAATTCGTTTCCTTTTGTAAGCCGAAAGATTTTTGGTATGGGCCATGGAGGCTTAAATGTTTGCAGTCGTTCTACGGCATTTGGGCTCAGTATTAACATTCCATGAGCACCTTCCCCCCCAAGAACCTTTTGCCAACTGAATGTAATCACATCCAGTTTTCCCCAACACATCGGCATAGCAAAGATGGCCGACGTAGCGTCACAGATTGTCAGGCCTGTTCGGCTGTTACTTATCCAGTCAGCGTTTGGTATGCAGACCCCCGATGTAGTTCCATTCCAGGTGAATATGACATCATTCGCTGGATTTGCTTTGGTCAAGTCCGGTAGTTCGCCATAATCCCCTAGAAAACTTGTTACATCATCTAACCTCAGTTGATTAGTAATATCGTTCAGCCAATCCTTACCAAAGGATTCCCAAGCAAAAACATCTACTGGTCGCGCTCCCAGAGTCGACCACATAATCATCTCCATTGCTCCGGTGTCAGAAGCTGGAACAATTCCTACTCGATAGTCGCTTGGGAGCCCTAAAATTTCCGAGGTGCGACTGCATGCGAGACGAAGAGCTGCTTTCCCAACACTTGAGCGATGAGATCTACCCAAAGTTGACAATTCAAGATTTTTCACGTCATAGCCGGGCCTCTTCGAACAGGGACCAGAGGAAAAATTGGGGTTTCGAGGTTTAAATTTCGGTCGCATTTTGTTAACGGAAAAACCTTGTATACGAATATTAAGAAATATTAGGCACTATCGCATGAATCTTGGAAACGATCTTGACGCACTATCATATAGCAGCCGCCCGGGGTTAGTGGCTATTTTGCACCCATTCGCTCTTTGTCAATTAGAAAATCAGCTACCTTTAACATTTTGACAAAACCACCACTGAGACGAGTTGTTACCCGGTATTTACCATTTATAACCAATTCTGGGGTTCCTTTAGTTCGATAGCCGCGCACACGCGCTTGACCTTTATTGACCATACTTTTTACCCCGAAAGAGTTGAAGACTCTCTCAAACCGTTCCTGATCGACACCACGTGCAACGAAAATCTCCTGTAAATTCTCTTGCGACTTTACATCTTTTTTTCTTATATGAATCGCTTCAAAGATTGCCTGGTGAACCGAGTCAACGACATCCAATACTAACGCAGTATTATATGCTTTGGCATAGTTTTCCAACGCTGGATTCCAAACCACGTGTGTCCTGACAAAATCGATATCTTTTTCCAAAGTATGGCTCCAGTCATGGATCATCTCCTGAAAATCATAGCAATGCCCACAGTGGTATGAAAAAAGCTCGTTAACTTCAATTCTATTCGTATTCGTCGTCCTAATAGCCTGGGGTAGCAACTCATAATGAACGTTCAACTGATACTGAGGTTCCTTCTCGCCGTACAAATAAGGAGGAAATAAGCATAGTGCAATCAATAGTCGAACGAATAAGTTCATTTTTCTCAGCCCCTTTCCAAAAGATACTAATTAAGACCTGCAATATAATTAGCGACAGCTTTAATCTCGTCATCGCTAAGATACTCCGCAACTCCCTGCATTATTTTAGCATTTCCGCCGCTTCTCCGCTCCCCTCTTCTGTAAGCAAGCAATTGTTTCTCAATGTAGTCCGCGTGCTGTCCTCCAAGGGCAGGGTAACCTGCAGGTCCGTTTCCTGCCCCAGACGGCGCGTGACAGCCAGCACATGCGGCTACACCACTTTTTAAGTTCCCTGCACGATATATTGCTTCACCGAGTGCCAACGCCGTCGATGGATCGTTTACACTAACAAGCTGAATTTCCTCGGCCCCCGATAACGATCGCTTTTGTTTTTGATAGTAAGCAGCCATATCCCAAAGATCCTGTTCTGTGGACGCGTCCAACAACCCCGTCATTTCAACAATGACTCGCTCTTTGTTTTTTATGTGCAGCAATTGCTGGAAAAGATACTTCTCGCCGAGCGCAGCCAACTTAGGCCATACCGGTACCATGCTGTTTCCGTCACCACCATGGCAGTTGGCACAAGCCGCGACCTTGGCGGAACCAGCTTCGGCATCACCTTTAGCATTTGCTTGAAAGGCAATAACTAGCATTATTAGCAGAACACTGATGCGCATTTAGATCATCCTTATTTGAACCGGTTTCTATGGAGTAATTTGAAAGATTTCATTTGTATGAGTGTATGTAAACAGTTTTCTGTGGAATAATTTGAAAGATTTCATTTGTATGGGTTAATAGATAAATCTGAGGATCAAAATATTATACACCATAATTTGCACGCTCTTAAGATTTAAAGGCGCTTTTTATGAATATACCGGTCATGAACTTTCGCGCTGCAAAGTTTAGTGTTAGTGCGCCATCGCTAAAACACTGCCCCGATGATATTGGCGCAGAAATCGCGTTTGTTGGCAGATCGAACGCTGGCAAGTCGAGCGCTATAAATAGTTTAACTGGGATTAAAGGCCTTGCTCGCACCAGCAAGACTCCAGGGAGAACGCAACATATAAATTTTTTTACGATCGAACCGCATAAAAAACTCGTTGATCTTCCTGGTTATGGATTTGCGAAGGTATCAAAAGAAATAAAAAGGAAATGGGACCATCATTTGATGGAGTACCTTCGCTTTAGAAAATGTCTCATTGGACTTGTTTTAATGGTTGATATTCGACACATTATGCTGGACTACGACAAAGAGATGTTGATTTGGGCAAAATCGGTATCTTTACCTGTACATATACTACTCACTAAGTCAGATAAATTGAGCCGGATGAAGTGCAAAGAAACGCAATTCAATGTAGATCAACAATTACAATTAATGGACCCAGAGGGCATCATTTTCTCGTCACAGGTGTTTTCCGCTCGAAAAAAAATTGGCGCAGAGGTGCTGCAGCGCATTTTGAGTTTATGGTTTGATGATTTGTCCGATGATATTTAGCTGGAAAACCAGATAGCACAGTCAAAGGGAGTTCATAATATTCAGAAAAAACCTATCAGGGCGTGCCGCAAAGAGCTCAAGTTGTGCAGGTTCAGGTAACGGAAGGCACGATAAAACTGGACTGGAGTTTGTTTACACCGATTAGGCGTAATTAGTTCGGCTTTTGAAAAAAGATTTTTGATCAACGCACTACTTGGTTGAGGCGATGGTTTAAGAAGCTAGTTTAGTGGGCCTCATTCCAGTTATTGCCAACTCCGACATCAACCAGCATAGGTATGTCTAACTCGGCTGCTGTCTCCATGCAGTGTTTCAGCCCTAGTTTAACACGGTCTATTTCAGAATTGGGTACTTCAAGCACTAGTTCATCATGCACTTGAAGAGTAATACGGCTAGTCAATCGTTCAGAGCAAAGCCAATTATCGGTTGAGAGCATAGCAATTTTAATTATGTCCGCTGCAGTGCCTTGCATGGGAGCATTGATCGCTGTTCGCTCAGCCGCTTGCCTAAGATTTGCGTTGCGGGAGTTAATCTCAGGAAGATATAATCTTCGACCATATACAGTTTCCACAAATCCTTTCGCGGCGGCTTGCTTGCGAATGCTTTCCATATAATCTTGGACGCCCGGATAACGGTTAAAATACCTGCCAATGTAATTTTTTGCCTCTGAAACATTTATAGATAGTTGCTTGGCCAACCCAAATGCCGACATGCCATAGATTAGGCCGAAATTAATAGCTTTGGCACTCCTTCTCTGTTGATCGCTGACATCGTCAATATCCAAATCGAAAACCTCAGAGGCTGTCATACGATGAACATCGGAGCCGCTCAAAAATGCCTCCATCAAACCATGATCTTTGGATAGATGCGCCATAATCCTTAGCTCAATTTGCGAATAATCTGCCGCTACAATTTTATGTCCAGGAGACGCAATAAATGCTTCACGAATTCGCCGGCCTTCCTTCGTTTTGATTGGGATATTCTGTAGGTTAGGATTTGACGATGAGAGCCTTCCGGTAGCTGTGCCCGCCTGATGGTAGGACGTATGCACACGACCCGACCTAGGGTCTATCATATAGGGAAGTTTATCTGTATATGTTGATTTTAGTTTTGCCAAGCCCCTATGCTCGAGAAGTAAAACTGGTAAAGGGAAATCTGACGCCAAGTCTTGCAGCACCTCCTCTCTAGTGGATGGCGCGCCTTTTGAGGTTTTTTTTCGAACAGGCAGTTTTAGCTTATTGAACAAAATATGGCTAAGTTGCTTTGGAGAGGCTAGATTGAAGCACTCGCCAGCCAAAATAAAGGCCTCTTCCTCCAATTCTTTTAACCTTCCTGCTAGTTGCTCACTTTGGATTTTAAGAAGACGGGAATCTATAAGGGCTCCAGCCCGCTCAATCTTTGAGAGCACAGAGATAAGTGGTGACTCTATTTGCCTTAACAGTCTTGCTTTCTCTGGATATTCTTCAACCAAGGGACTTAGCGTGTAGTGGAGCCGAAGAGCAATATCGGCGTCCTCTGCGGCGTAAGTTGTCGCGGTTTCAATCGGGACCTGATTGAAGGTCAGTTGAGAGGTTCCCGTGCCAGCGACATCCTCAAAGGAGGTTATCTTCAACCCGAGGTACCGGTTGGCTAGACTGGTTAAATCGTGTCTCGTGGCTATCGAATTTATGACATAGGATTGCAACATTGTATCGTGGAAAAAACCTTTCAGATGAATACCGTGTTGCGCTAAAACGTTGATATCGTATTTGAGATTTTGTCCGACCTTGATTAACTGTGGATCTTCGAGTAGGGGTTTCAATGAATCGAGGGCCACATCCATAGGAATTTGGTCAGGCGCCCCTAAATAGTCATGACCAAACGGCACGTATGCGGCTACACCCGGGCTGCTCGCTAAGGAGATTCCAACCAATCTGGCGCTCATATAATTAAGGCTTGTGGTTTCAGTATCCAATGCGAATAGCCTCTGATCCCTTAATTTTGCTGTCCACTGATTAAGTTGCTCGACATCGGTTATCAACTGATAATTTAAGTCGACATGATCGACGCTTTGATGGGAGCCGCTCTCTTTAAACACTTGGTGAAAAGATGGCTCCGTATGAACGCCTTCAGCATGAGAATTAAAGAGCGAACCTGATTTTTTCAGCTCATTTAGTAGGCTGTTAAATTCGAACTTTTCAAACAAACGTGTGAGGGCCTCAATTTGAGGAGCAACATTGGAGCGTTGGGACGCGGCTAATGGTAAATTAACATCAGTTCTGATGGTGGCTAAGTCATAGGATAAGAAGGCTAGGTCCTCGTGCGACCTTAATTTTTCTGCAAGGGTTTTCGAGCCTCGAATGTCAAGTTCAACTACCCGATCAAGATTTGCATATATTTTAGGCAAACCACCTAAATGGTTAATCAATTGGACAGCTGTTTTTTTTCCAATGCCCTGAACACCCGGTATGTTATCGCTTTTGTCACCCATTAATGCGAGGTAGTCAATTATGAATTGTGGCTTGATACCAAACTTTTCGGTTACCCCTGCGACGTCCAGTTGGCTTTGGTCCATCGTGTTCACAAGTGTGACATTTTCGTTCACGAGTTGTGCCATATCTTTGTCGCCAGTTGAGATAACCACTTTCTGTCCCAACTCGACGGCCTGCTGGGCAAGAGTGCCTATGACGTCATCTGCCTCAACCCCCGAGACCATCAGCAGCGGGAAGCCCATCGCCTCTACGATTCGATGGATTGGTTCAATTTGCTGCCGAAGATCGTCTGGCATGGAAGGCCGGTTAGCCTTATAGGCAGGATAGATTTCATCCCTAAAAGTTTTTCCTTTTGCATCAAAGACCACAATTAAAGAGCTAGTCGCGTAATCCTTCTGCAATCTGACAAGCATAGAGGTCACGCCTTTCATCGCGCCAGTAGGATGATTATCACTGTTGGTCAGCGGAGGCAACGCATGGAAGGCTCTGTAAAGATAAGAGGAGCCATCCACAAGGATTAATGGTCCAATTTCTGACATCTAGCACACCTTAATTAGGGGATCGGTTGTTTTAACTGTGAATACTAAAGTTATAGACAATCATACGCCAATCAGCATGATAGTCACCGCATTCTTCACAATATTTTTGGTGCGGTTTGAGAGCACACGAGATCCCTTGTAGCGAATGTCACTTTGCGAAACAAAAGCATATTTAAATAGACCAATGTATGCCTTTTGTTTTGTTTATTGTTATGTTATAACGTTTCATTAAAATTAGTAAATGTCTCCATGATCTCCAATTCCCGCGTTGCCCACCATCCTCACAGCCATTCTAGGTGCATTGATGCCGCCTTGAGGCAGGCAAAACAGATTTGTAAGTTGAAAAAGTTGCGGCTTACGTCTACCAGAGAGCTTGTCCTCAAAATCATTTGGCAAGGTCATCGGCCACTAGGAGCTTATCAGATACAAGATATTCTAGCTGCCATAAACAGGAAATCAATTGCTCCACCCACAGTATACCGGGCAATAAATTTTTTATTGTTGCATGGTCTCATTCATAAGGTGCCCTCACTCAATGCGTTTATAGGGTGCCCCTTCCCCAACAGCGTACACAGCAACATTTTTTTGATTTGCCAAGATTGCGGCAACACAGCTGAAATATCTGATAACAGTTTGAATAAGATTCTTCGTTCTGTTTGCGATAGAGCTCAATTTCGTCTCAAAACACAAAACATTGAGCTCTCAGGCACTTGCCCGAGTTGCTCAAAAAGCACAAATTTCCCTGATTAATAATCGATTGACTGAGACTTCGATTTAGCTAGAGTCTGCTTGCTAATCATTCTGAATAAGAGTGGTTGTAAACCAAGCTAGAATGGGTTTTAAATCAACGCAGCGACGTCAGTAGTAGATCAATGAATTTAATAAAATACTACTTATATTGGTCATCCTCACCAAACGACGATTGACTCGCATGCCTTAAGAGTCGTTCAAGTCGCACCTGAATTAATTTCACAAAAAGATATTCATACCTCTAGAATTTCTGTTAACAACTGTTAAACTTTTTTAAGGGAGAGAACCGTTGGTTTTAAGAACGGTCTTAACACCTGATTCTCATAATGATCTGGGTCGTTGTTATATAAATAGAAACTTGCTCCAGATACTATTTTAAACAGTTTTGCCTATCCGTCCTGCTGCTGACCCACAACTGCTCAGAACCCAGACCGAGTAAATCGTAATTTGCTCAACCACTGCGACAATCATTTACATACTCTAATAAACCGGCCTATCAGGGACAGAGAATATTGAGTCCTAGTCGTTCATTATCTTGAGATCTCGCCTCCTCAATCTTCTAACTGGATTTTTGGTGCAATGATCTGAGACACGAATTGCGATTTAGTCGGCGGTCATAGCCACTATTGAGCGCCAACTTTCTAACAAAACAGTTTTACTATGAGGCGCCTTGAAGAATGCGTGATACTCGCCTTGAGGGTTTATGAGCACCAGCTGTGTTCCGTGATCGATGGTGTAGTCGGTTTCGTCTAACAGAACTCGGCTGTAAGCCACGTTCAACTGGGTTGCAAGCTTATCGACACTTGCCTGATCACCAGTAATTCCAACAAAATCTGAATTGAAGTAGGGGACATATTGAGACAATATGTAAGGAGTGTCATGTTCAGTGTCAAGCGAAATCATATATACCGATAGATGATGTTTCTCTTGTTGGCTCAGCTGATTGTAAACGTTATTCAAAGTTGAGAGCGTCGTGGGACAAACATCCGGACAGCTCGTAAAAGCGAAGTATACAATGCTCCACACCCCTTTTAATCGGTCTAGACCGAAGGGTTGATTTAGGTGATCTAACAGGCGAAACTCGCTCAAAGCGGCGGGAGTATGCAAGAGCATCGCTCCGTTGAGCTGTAGCTCTTGTTTGGACATTACTTCTGGATTGAACGAGCGCCAAACCAAATGGCCAAAAAATAAAAACATCAGAACCACGGTGCCGATTAAAGCTTTTCTAGCCACTTGGTTTTGCATCAGCACTGTTAAATCCTTCTGATCCAGAATTAACCGAAATTTGCTATCAAATAATGATCGAGCAGCATTACCAAGAAAAGTGCGGTCAAGTAGAAAATCGAATAGTTGAAGGTTTTAATACCAGTATCCCCACCTTCGCCTTTGAACATCATCAAGGAGCAGTAAATAAATCCCAGTCCCAATGTTGCAGCTCCAAATAGGTATAACAGGCCCAGCATTCCAGTTACAAAGGGCAAAAAGCTTACCAGACATAAAATTATCGTATAAAGAAAAATATTTATTATCGTGTACTGTTTACCATGCGTAACTGGAAGCATAGGTATCTTTGCCTTTGCATACTCGTCTCTGCGGTGGACCGCTAGAGCCCAGAAGTGAGGGGGAGTCCACGCAAAAATAATCAATACCAGTAGAAGCGAATGAGGGTGTAACTCACCAGTAACTGATGTCCAACCGAGAAGCGGCGGAGAGGCTCCTGCCAGTCCTCCAATTACAATATTTTGGGGCGTAGCCCTCTTCAAATACATTGTATAAATGANGGCATAACCNACGAGTGACCCNAGCGTGAGCCANGCAGTCAGTGCATTAATAAATATCAAAAGGATCCCTAGACCGACAGAGCCTATAACCAGAGCAAACAACATTGCTTGCCAAGGTTCTATGCGACCTCTCGCTATTGGTCTATTAGCGGTGCGAGCCATTTTTTCGTCTATGTGCTGATCTACCACGTGGTTGACCACAGCGGCTGATCCTGCACTAAGCGCGATGCCTAAGTTACCCAATAGCAGGATATTAAGGGGTACCAATTGATTCGTAGCTAAGAGCATGCCTATTAAAGAGGTTATTAGCATCAGGGCAACCACACTTGGCTTGCAAAGCTCTAAAAAATCTTGTAAACGCAAACCTTGCTGCTCAATGTCTACATTTGGACTCATTGTCTCTCTCACCGCTGTTTTATGTTGCCAACCGATTCAATAACACAGATTTCAACCTCTTAGCAGACGCGTCAAATCTTCTAGTAATTTTTTTTCGCCCATCTGCAAATTATAGAATAAAACAGTCGATTTATCTGGGGAGACTAGTACCCCGCCAAGATGATCGCTGGGGCGAAAATTAAGATCGTCTAGAAACGATGACTTAAGGGCGGACAAACTCAACGCATTTACTCTAAGGTCAGGCAATGCCCTCGACAAGAATTCAGGGATACCCCCCTTCGTCGAATATCTGTTTGAAACATAACGAATATTCATTTTTCCTTTGGCCTCTTGTGATTTGCTCGAAAATATACGCAACTCGGCCAAAAATTTCTCACACCCCAATCCACAATCCCCCTCCCCAAAGATCAATAAGCTCCATTGCCCAACGCGGGTACCGTCAATTTCGTGAAAGAACTCAACCATGCTGTCATCTGGAATTATTAACACTCCAGTGATTACATCAACCGGGAGATCGTGGATTATTGTCTGACGATCTTGAGTTTCGCTGCTTTCGATTAAGTTGGTTACGGCAGGCAAAGTCATGCCAATAAGAATCAATATAGGCAAGAGGGTCCAAAGCATTTCGACCCCAATATGATTATGAAAATTTGCCGAAATGGGCCCTTTTGATCTTCGATGGGCAAACATAGTATAGAACATACATGCAAAAACAGCTGCACCAACCGCAGCAAAACCACACATAATCAAAATCTTCAAATCAAATGACAAATAAATTACCTTGTGTCCAAAACTGTGTTCTAACCCATTAATGTGCCTTTATGCTGAGCTTATCCCTTTCAACAGTTCATTGAGCAACTTAAGCACTTCGCGCGTGCACCCTCTTCTAAAGTGTTCTAACTTTTTTACACTCTATTTCGCTCCCAGGAGTTTGTAACCCTGATTTTTATCGCGAGATCGAACGGCAGAGTGAGCTTTGAAAACAGCATGTTAACAAAAGGACCTCGGGTTCTCTATCTGCCCAAAACCTGAAACATCGCCTTATCAATAGATGCACCGCTAATCATCCAGTAAAGTGATCACATCAACCTGTTGTCCCTCGCCTTCTGAGGGGCGACTCACCCGAGTTTTAATCTCTCTCGGTACAGCACTAAAGCGCACTTGGTCACTGAACCCACAAGCGGAGCATTCCCTGTAATCAACATCGTTTTTCGAAAAAACCAATAACTTGTCCATTTTTGAGCATTTAGGGCATACGACCCCTGCGATAAAACGTTTTTTTTCGGAATATGCCATTTTATGATCACCGTTGTGACTATCGCTGTCAGACTCGATACAATTACGAAATGAACTATTGTTTACGCTCTTTTAAGGGCATCTCTCCCACTCTAGGTGAAAGAGTGTACATTGATCCAGCAGCCGTGGTCATTGGCGATGTGCATCTCGCCGACGATTGCTCAGTCTGGCCAGGCGCAGTTATACGCGGAGATATGCACAAAATCAAGATTGGATTTCGGTGTAACATACAAGATAACGCTGTTCTGCATATCACTCATGCCAGCAAATACAACCCGGAGGGTTGGCCTTTAACACTGGGTTCAGATGTGATTGTAGGCCACGGTGCCATCCTTCATGGATGCACTTTGGGCAACAAGCTATTGATCGGAAACGGTGCAATAATCAATGATGGTGCAATTGTAAAGGACCACGTAATGATCGGCGCTGGTTGCATGGTTCCTCCTCAGAAAATCCTTGAGTCAGGTTTTGTTTATGTTGGTAACCCCTGTCGTGTTCTCAGGCCAATTTCCGACAACGAAAAAGAGTTTTTGGAATACTCTCCAGCGAATTATGTCAAATTGAAAAACATTTACCTTGACGCTCTAACCTCTAGCTAATGCTGAACCTCTCCCTTAGAAGCTTAATCACGGCCTCGGTATGGGGACGCACTCCTCGCCAAATAAAGAATGACTCTGCAGCCTGTTCTACGAGCATTCCAAGCCCATCAGCAACACTGGCGCCTCGCTTATCAGCCCATTCTAAAAAAGCCGACGATACACTCCCATACATCATGTCATAACACGCTGCATATCTACTGGACAAGATTCTGTCAGGCAAGCTCAGTCCCTTTCCGAACAAACCTGCACTAGTTCCATTTATTATTAAATCAAACGATCGGCCGCAAAGATTATCGTAACCGCAAACCGAAATCTCAAGTTGATCTGGAAAAGCTTCCACTAAATCCGCAGCTCTCTTGATTGTTCGATTAGCTATTACTAAGCTGCGCGGCTTTTCTTCAAGAAGAGGTTTGAGGACACCTCGAACCGCTCCGCCAGCCCCCAAAACTAAGACTCGCTTTGATCGAATTTTCCAACCAAGATTCGTTTTAATATCTGTGATAAGCCCAAAACCATCGGAGTTATCCCCACAAATATCCCCATCTGGCATCCGCGACAATATATTCGCAGCACCCGCCAATATCGCTCGGTCAGTCAAAAAGTCAGCATAATCATGAGCCTCAATTTTAAATGGAAGAGTAATATTCAAGCCGAGCCCCCCTTCCAAAAAAAACTTATCAACACTTGCTGAAAAACTGTCAATTGGCACCAGCTTTCGCCGATAGACTAGTGACTGCTCGGTTTGCGAAGCAAATTCGTTATGAATTGCCGGCGAGAGACTATGTTTAATCGGATTACCGAACACTGCATATTGATCAAGCATATATCATGCACCCGTTTACAAATTCATTTCCAAGCGCGAGTTGGATGAACCCATGCGCCAATCTAGCGATTGACGTCAGATCTATTCAGGCTACCCTGATATCCAGTCTCTTGGCGGTAAGTATTTTTCATATAATTCTGCCTCTGCAGTACCGGGCCTGGGTTCCCAATCGTAAAGCCAGCTTACCATGGGAGGCAGCGACATCAATATAGACTCTATCCTGCCATTTGTCTGGAGCCCAAAAAGCGTGCCGCGATCATAAACTAAATTGAATTCAACATATCTACCCCGGCGATATAACTGAAAATTCCTTTCCCGCTCACCGAATGGCTGCGATTTCCATCGATTGAGGATAGGGAAATAGGCAACAGAAAAGCTGTCACCAATGCACCGCATCAATCGAAAGCTTTCCTCAAATTCCAGTTCGTTGAAATCGTCGAAAAATAGTCCGCCGATTCCACGATGTTCCTGACGATGAGGTAGATAGAAGTATTGATCACAGTCTTTCTTGAACCTCTCATAGAGCTCGGGCGAGACGTTATCACACGCATTTTTCGCTTCACGATGCCAATGCATACAATCTTCGATATTCCCGTAGTAAGGTGTCAAATCATATCCACCACCGAACCACCATATGGGCTCGTAATTAGGTTTTTCTGCTGCAAAGAACCTTACATTAGCGTGCGCACTGGGTGCATAAGGATTTTTGGGGTGAACGACCAGAGAAAGTCCCATAGCTTCAAAACCTCGTCCTGACAATTCTGGCCGTTTTTCTGTGGCAGAGAAAGGTAAAGCTTTGCCCAAGATATGCGACACATTCACTCCCAACTTTTCTATAACGGAGCCGCCCGAGAGCGATCTACTGCAGCCTCCGCCGCCTTCTTCGCGCGTCCATCGATCCTCTCGCCATGAACCTTCATCTAATGTGGCGAACTGACTACACAATCGATCTTGCAGAGAATCCAAATAATCTTTGATCGCAGACTTTTCCATTCTTCTATCGCGGCCTTATCACATCACCAGAGGCAACATCTATAATTTGACTCACATTATGAGCGCAGCCTGCACCGCCAGGAGAGAAAAAATCAATAAGACCAGAAAAATACTTTCGCACCTCTGTATTCGACTTCGCAGGCGGCTGCCCATTTGGGTTGGCAGAAGTGGATACGAGCAGTCCGCCAAAATGATCGCATAATGCCCTTGCCGGTGGGTGTTTGATTACCCTTACAGCCACTTTTTTATTGTCGCCTAAAATGACTTTCGGCACCTTGCCGTTGTGGGACACTAAACAGGTAACCGGATGCTTCACTGTAGAAGATTCAATGAGTAGTCGAGTTCTAGCAGGAAGGGTTTCAAGGATAGGTTGCAAGCGCTCAATTTGATCAGTTATGAGAATCAGGCCTTTACTCTCTGGCCTGCATTTTATTGTCAACAATCTGCGGACTGCAGTCTCGTTATTGGCATCACAGCTCAAACCCCAGACTGACTCTGTAGGAACGGCCACCACCCCTCCTTCCCGCAAAATTTTTGCCGCTTGAATTACATCTGGATGACGCATCCAATCCATAAGCAGTTAACCTATGATTTCAATTTTTCCTGCAATGCTTTGTCCTTCGAAATCACAATTTCAGCATTTATTTTGCGCTCTTCAACCAGCTTTTGCATTAACCTTATGTCGCCGATTGACATCATTTGTGCTGCTAGGTATGCGGCATTTTTCGCTCCTGCCTTTCCAATAGCAACAGTTGCAACGGGAATACCTGCAGGCATCTGAACCGTAGACAACAATGCATCAAGACCATTCAAAGAGGCATTTATGGGTATTCCTATGACTGGTTTGAGTGAAGCAGCAGCTACCGCCCCAGCTAAATGAGCCGCCATGCCCGCGGCACAAATAAATACCGAGCAACCGCGTTCTTCAGCCTCCTTAACATAGTTTGTCGTGACAAGCGGAGTTCTATGAGCAGATGTAATTTTCACCTCATAGGGTATTTCGAAACCTTCCAAAATCTTGAATGCTGGTTCAACAACCGGCAGGTCCGAATCTGATCCCATTAATATTGATACAAAGTTTTTACTCATGGTTGTCCTTACACTTGTAAAAAGCAAAGCAGACTAGCCGAAGCAATCGGTGCGTGCAACCGTTTTAAAATATTTATACTTAATGGATCTTAAGTCCGAATCAAGATCAGTAAAAAGTTTTCTTTTTTCTTTAAATATTGCTATACCAGCAAACGTACTGGTTTCTTAATACATAAAACAAGCTTAGAATTTGTGTGCGACCATTCTGACGTGTGTTTAAGCGAATCCGGAACTGGTATAATCCGCACAGACGAATATCTCTAACTAACAACGCCAACTAAAACAAATCGGACAGATCATGTCTATTATGCAGATATTAAAATATCCTGATCCGCGTCTTAGATTAAAAGCTTCTTACGTCCATCACGTGGACAATCAAATACGCGGCTTAGTGAATGATATGTTTGAAACTATGTGGGACGCGAAAGGTATTGGACTGGCTGCTACTCAAGTTAATGTTCATAAAAGAGTCGTTGTAATGGACCTAAATTGCGATAGAAGTGCGCCTCGTGTATTTATTAACCCCGAGATTGAAGTGTTAGATTCTAGTTGCGTAGCTTACGACGAAGGTTGTCTATCCATCCCCGATATAATCGAGAGCATTGAGCGCCCATCAAAGGTTATTATAAGAGCGCTTGACCAGGATGGAGTAAGTTTTCAAGTAGAAGCTACCGACCTTCTAGCGGTTTGTATACAGCATGAGATAGACCATCTTGAAGGGAAGCTCTTCGTCGATTATTTATCAGCGATGAAACGCCAGCGCATTAGAAAAAAGTTAAAAAAGCATCGTGAATAGGTTACATCAGTCTTGAGAATAATTTTTGCAGGGACCCCAGATTTCGCGGCCTCACATTTTGAATTTCTTTTGAAACAAAATGATTATTCTGTCGTGGGAGCTTTTACTCAGCCTGATCGCCCTTCTGGAAGAGGGCGAAAATTAAAGCAGAGCCCCGTTAAAAAGATCGCTGAAACGAACCAAATCAGAGTCTTTCAACCTATTTCTTTCCTTGATGGCTCCTCGGTTAAAATGGTTCAAGAGCTGCAAGCAGACCTGATGGTAGTTGCAGCATATGGTCTTATTCTTCCNANTACAGTGCTAAAAACGCCTCGNTTNGGTTGCATNAATGTCCACGCNTCNCTCNTACCNCGTTGGAGNGGNGCAGCACCCATTCANAGGTGCATCGAAGCGGGNGACTCTGAAACAGGCATTTCAATTATGCAAATGGACGAGGGCCTCGACACTGGTGACATTCTAGCTACCTCGCGATGTGCCATAGCCCCAGATGATAATACTGAAAGCATCTCAAGAAAACTAATTGATCTTGGTGGGCCAGTGTTGTTAGATTCTATTAAACTCATATCCCAGGGCTTGTCCGTCGGTGTTCCTCAAAATGATTCTTTGAGTTGCTATGCAGATAAAATTCAAAAACATGAAGCTCGTATCAATTGGTCATCACACTCATCGATAATCGAAAGAAAAATCAGAGCATTTAACCCAAGCCCGGGGGCATATTCGATAATTGATGGCAAACGAATTAAAATTTTCACGGCTAATGCGCTTCACAAAAAGCCTACAAAACCGCCAGGAATGATAGACAACATCAGTAAGTTTGGACTTGAAGTTTCGTGTGGTCTGGGCACTATCGTAATTGAGAAAATGCAGTTAGAAGGTAAATCCAGCATGCACTTTCAAGAAGTTTTCAAATCCAATACTGACTTTTTTAGGATTGGACAGCGATTTGAGCTATAACCATTGAATGCCCGAGGAGCTTCAGCACTCGTTCTTGCGAAGGTGTTTAGGGGTCAGTCCCTCTCATCTGCTTTGCCTTCTTATGCCGAGTATATGAATAAATCTGAAAAGGGCAAGTTGATGGATTTGTGTTATGGTTCGCTTCGCTGGTTTCCGCAAATTGAGCATTACTTGCAGGCCATCCTAAAAAAACCACTTCGACCGAAAGACCTCGAAATCAAGGCTCTCTTAATTTCGGGTATGTATCAGTTAATAAACTCCCAAACTCCGCCTTATGCCGTGGTGCATGATAGCGTGTCTGCAACAGAGGATCTCGGGAGATCTTGGGCGAAAAGTCTCGTTAATGCAGTACTTCGATCTTTTCTGCGTCAGAGACACGCTTTAAGCAAAAGTTTGTCCAATAACCGCGAATTTGTGGCCGCACATCCCCAGTGGATTTTAGAGGCTCTTGATGAAGCTTGGCCGAAATCAAGCTGGGATATTGTTGAAGCTAACAACTCCAGAGCGCCAATGTGCTTGAGGGTTAACAATAAAAAGTGCACGCGTGATGACTATATAAACCAACTGTCAGAAGCGGGTATAAAGGCACAGCACACGTTGATTAGTCCTGACGGGATTCAACTAGAAACGCCTACTGATATTTCTAACTTACCAAACTTCGCAGAGGGTTTTTGTAGCATTCAGGATGAGGCCGCTCAACTCGCCGCCGGGTTGCTGGATTTGAGGCCAGATCAGTCCGTTCTGGACGCATGCGCTGCTCCTGGCGGAAAGACGGCACACATTGCCGAGACCCAGCCAGGTCTAAGGTCACTGCTTGCGATCGACAAAGACGCAAACAGATTGCAAAAAGTGAGACAAAATCTTGAGCGACTTCATCTTCGCGGCAGCACACTGAATGCAGACGCTGCAAAACCGCAAAAGTGGTGGAAAAATAATTTATTTGATCGTATTCTCGTTGACGCTCCTTGCACAGGCACTGGCGTAATTCGACGCCATCCGGACATCAAACTTCTGAGACGAGCTGCAGATATTGAAAAACTTTCTCGCCTTCAGACGTCCTTGCTTTTTGGTCTGTGGCCGACACTTAAGCAAGGAGGTATTTTGCTTTACTCTACATGCTCGGTTATGCCAACAGAAAATGATAAAGTGATAAAAAACTTTCTGCAGCAAGTGAAAAGCGCTAGATTGAGGCCGATTAATTGTGATTGGGGTTTAGAAACAGCGTCAGGCAGACAGTTATTTCCAACCTTAAACGGGCATGACGGATTTTATTACGCTCTCCTGCATAAATTATGAAGACTCGACATAATCTGAGGGAATTATGAAGATAATAATTATTGGCGCCGGCCAGGTTGGAGGAACACTTGCGGAAAACCTGGCTCGAGAGTATAACGACATCACCCTGATCGACATCAACCAGAGGGCACTCCAGGTGCTCCAGGATCGTCTAGATATCCAAACGATTGTTGGCTTAGGAAGTCATCCTGATGTCCTTGTTCGCGCAGGTATTGAAGATGCTGATATGCTGGTCGCAGTGACGAATAGTGATGAGGTGAATATTATAGCCTGTCAGGTGGCATATTCCCTGTTTCATACGCCGACAAAAATTGCCCGAATACGCGCCTATAGCTACACAAAGCCAAAGTATTACGAGAAGCTTTTCAACCATAAGCACATGCCAGTNGATGTNATGATCACTCCGGAGCAAGTAGTNACTGATTACATAACCCGACTTGTAGCCCAACCNGGCGCGCTTCAGGTNCTTGATTTTGCCNATGGGATCATTAGGTTAGTTGGTTTNAGGGCAGTGGNCAATAGCCCTCTGGTTGGGCACTCGCTTAAAACACTCAAAGATCATATTCCTCAAGTGGACGCTCGGGTCGCTGCCATTTACCGAAAAGATAGAGCTCTTATTCCTACAGGAGATACTGTTGTTGAAGATGGAGATGAGGTCTTTGTTATTGCCGCCAAGAAAAACATTCCCATTGTCATGAGTGAACTTCGAAAACTAGAAAAACCTTATCAAAATTTAGTGATAGCTGGAGGCGGCAATATTGGATATCGAGTCTCGAAAGCGCTAGAAGAACGTTACAGTATAAAAGTAATAGAGAGTTCCAAAGAGCGCGCTGAATTTTTGGCAGAGAAGCTTGACAAAGCGGTCGTGCTAAACGGCTCAGCGACAGACAAAGAACTTTTGCTAGATGAAAATATTGACCGCGCGGATGTATTTATTGCTCTGACTGATGATGATGAAGTTAATGTTATGTCTTCATTGCTAGCAAAAAGATTGGGCACTAAAAAAGTTATGACTCTCATTAGTAATCCGGCATATGCCGATCTAATGCAAGGTGGAGACATTGACATTGCTATTTCACCCCAACAAGCCACAACGAGCTCATTGCTGGCTCACGTTAGAAAAGCAGACACTGTTAGTGTCCATTCGTTGCGAAGAGGTGCAGCTGAAGCGTTAGAAATAATTGTTCACGGAAATACCAAAAACTCGAAGGTAGTAGGAAGGAAAATCGAAGAGATCAAATCACCTCCAGGGACCACCCTGCCTGCTCTCGTTCGCGACGGGGAAGTGCACATCGCTCACAGAAATACGGTTATTGAAAACAATGACCATGTAATCGTTTTTGTCGTTGATAAAGCCAATACCAGCGCCGTAGAGCAACTTTTCACTGTAGGATTTAGCTTTTTTTAGGGTACAAGNATGCACTCAGCTCCCATTGCCCGCGTGTTAGGCTTATTATTGATAATTTTCAGTCTCACCATGCTAACACCTGTTTTTGTTGCTTTCATATACGATGAGGCGACAAAAAGGATGTTCGTCCTGGCCTTTTCAATAACGCTAATAGTGGGCCTCCTGTTTTGGCTTCCAGCACGTTCTAAAACTATTGAGTTGAGAACTCGTGATGGTTTCGTAGTTACAGTGCTTTTTTGGCTAGTTTTAAGTACTTTTGGCTCACTTCCTTTTATGCTATCCGACGGATTACAGCTTTCTTTCACAGATGCTCTGTTTGAATCGGTTTCTGGTTTAACTACCACAGGTGCTACGGTTATATCAGGGCTAGATAACTTACCCAAGTCGATACTTTACTACCGACAGCAGCTGCAATGGTTGGGGGGAATTGGGATCGTCGTAATTGCTGTGGCCATATTACCTATGCTTGGGGTGGGTGGAATGCAAATTTATCGAGCAGAAACCCCCGGCCCAATGAAAGACACTAAACTCACTCCGCGTATTGCTCAAACCGCAAATGTTCTATTCAAGATGTATCTGCTACTCACCATTGCTTGCTGCATGGCTTATTGGTGGGCTGGAATGTCATTTTTTGATGCCATGTGTCACAGTTTTTCCACTGTGGCCATTGGAGGATTTTCTACACATGATGCCAGCATTGGCTTTTTTGATAGTGACGCAATAATGGTTATCTGCACTTTCTTTATGATCATTTCCGGAGTAAATTTTGCTCTTCACTATTCCGCATGGCACAACCGAAATTTATCCTGGTACTTGAGTGACCCGGAAGCCAGAATGTACCTAACCCTCCTCTTCGCAGGCGTTATCATTACCTGCTTATATTTATACGTTAGCGGCACCTATACCGCATCCGATAGCATCGCTCAGGGGGTTTTCCAATTCGTATCAATCATGACCACCACTGGTTTCTCAACAACGGAGTTTGTAAATTGGCCGACCTTTCTGCCTTTCTTTCTGATAGTCATGTCTTTTTTTGGGGCTTGTGCTGGGTCGACCGGTGGCGGAATAAAGATTGGTCGAATGTTAATTCTCTTTCAACAAGGCGTGCGAGAGATTTACCAGCTNATTCATCCCAANGCTCTTTTACCGATCAAAATTAANAATCGAAAAGTTCCCGATCGAGTTGCTGATGCAATATGGGCTTTCATTGGTGTATATCTCGCAATCTTCTATTTGATGGTGTTACTTCTTTTAGCCAGCGGCCTTGATTATGTAACCGCTTGGTCCGCGACCGCCGCTNCNCTCAACAACCTTGGACCTGGACTCGGAGCGGTAGCGAAGAACTACTCCCAACTTGGTAATTTCTCCAAATGGTTGCTTTGTTGGGGAATGCTTCTTGGACGACTCGAGATTTTTACGCTGCTCGTTCTTTTTACACCAACCTTTTGGCGCCGTTAAACGATGCCCCACCAATCAATCTGAAAGAACACGTCTAGCTTCATAGTATGCCTCCTCAGAAATAAAGTGGTAAGCCATAGAATGTTCTTTAAAATCTGCGACAGATTCAGCAATTCGACTTGAAAGGTCGTTTCTAGAGGATATCTCCTTGATAACTTCGTTCGAGAGTTTGCTGAGTTCAGATAAAACCGGTTCGGGCAATTTTCTGACTTTAACGCCATGTTTTTGAATTAATTCCGACAGGGCTTGATTGTTCTTGGCAGTATATTCATCGAGCATATCCTGGTTCACTGCGCGCGTTGCCACCTCCACGATTGCTTGCAAGTCATCTGGGAGGCGCTCGAACGCATCGGTATTCACAATAAACTCCAGCATTGCGCCCGGCTCATGCCAGCCAGGGTAGTAATAGTATTTCGCCACTTGATGGAAGCCAAGTGCCAAATCATTATATGGACCAACCCACTCCGTGGCATCGATAACACCTGTCTGCATCGAGGTATAAAGTTCATTGCCAGGCATGGTTACTGACGTTCCACCGGCTCGAGTGATGACTTCGCCACCAAGACCAGGAATACGCATCTTCAATCCTTTTAAATCTTCCATGGAATTGATCTCACGGTTGAACCAGCCCGCCATTTGCACGCCAGTGTTGCCTCCTGCGAAAGGTATCAAATTGAATGGTTCATATAACTCTCTCCATAATGCGAGTCCTCCACCATAATGCAGCCAACCGTTAATCTCCTGAGCATTTAAACCAAAAGGCACTGAAGTAAAGAAGACCGTTTCTTCAGCCTTACCCGTCCAGTAATAAGAGGCTCCGTGTCCCATCTCCGAAATTCCTTGAGATACTGCATCAAAAACCTCAAAAGCCGGAACCAATTGACCCGCTCCAAACACCTTAATCTTTAACCTATCAGAACTCATGCGCTCGACAAGACTCGCAAATTTTTCAGGCGCAGTTCCAAGCCCTGGAAAGTTTTTTGGCCAACTCGTTACTAATTTCCATTCAAACTGCTGTTGCGGATCTTCAATAGCCGACTTGTCTTTTTGAGGGGGCTCCTCCTTCGAGCATCCTAAAACGAGATAAATTAAAATAAAGGCCACTAAGTAACGCATAAAAAACTCCGTATTTAGCCATACAGGCATATTCAATAGTTATCAGTGCAATTGTGTTTGCATTATCAAACCTCTGATAACCTCGCAGACTC
>NZJL01000015.1 GCA_002692165.1 Porticoccaceae bacterium | reverse complement strand
CATAATCAGCGCTATCCACTCCTTCGATAACGGGTGATTCAGCGCTTAAATCCTCTATATGTTTTGCATACTTATTCCGAAAACCAGGCAAATCAGACCATATATCCAATGGAGGAAAGCTTTCTAAGAATGGGACCAGTTCGGGATTTACAAGATTTATGTTCATTTTTCAAGCCTTTACAACTAAAGATATCATGAGTAATCGTTACCTCCGAAAGTTTAAAGAGAAATCATGCTAACATGTAATAGATTTTTTTTTTGAATCATTTAAACTCCTAACTATTCAACTAAAAACTGATTCATAGGAACAAATGCCGAGTTTAGATATCGTCTCTCAGGTTGATAGTGCAGAAATTTTAAACGCCTCAGATAATGCTAACAGAGAGATCGCGAAACGATTCGACTTTCGCGGAGTTAAAGCAAGCGTCCTTTTCAGCAATGATGAGGTGACAATCAGTGCTGAAGCAGATTTCCAATGCCAGCAGTTGTTGGATATCTTTCGTGACCAGTTAATTAGACGCAAGGTAGAGCCAAGTGCGATGGTCTTCAACGAAAAAGCGCTGCACTCGGGAAAAACGTTTTCAATACCGGTGTCATTTAAAAACGGCATTTCCAGCGAAGTAAGCAAGAGTATTGTTAAGATGATCAAGGGTCAAAAGCTCAAAGTGCAAGCTCAGATTCAGGGGGACCAAGTGCGAGTCACAGGAAAAAAGCGCGATGACCTCCAAAAAGTCATGACCCTAGTCCGGGAGGGCGATTTAGGCCAACCCTTCCAATTCAAAAATTTTAAAGATTGATAGGCAAATGTCTAATTTTGATTGCAGTTGTCAATCACTTGGGCGAAATTTCATAGACAGGGAATTAACACAATGCCGTGTATTTTTTTCAGTGTAACGCTCCCCTTCAAACACATGGCCCAGATGGCCACCACAATTAGCGCATAGAATTTCAACTCGGCGACCATCTGCATCTAGCACCCGTGCTACCGAGCCTGGAATTTCATCGTCAAAACTCGGCCAACCGCAATGCGAGGGGAATTTGCTGTCCGATCGATATAAAGTTGCATCACATTGCTTACAATGATAAACACCCTTCACAAAGTGCTCGTTGTATATGCCGCTGAAAGGAGGCTCTGTACCCTTTCGAAGAATAACATAACGCTCTTCTGTTGTTAGCTCATTAAACTTTTCGGTCATTATGCGCTCCACTCTTTGCTTGCCCCTCCGCTATCTTTTTCACCGCAAACCAAAGATCATCCATCGCAGACTGCAAGAATTTAATCTGTTGTATTGCGCCTGACGAAATATCCTTGTGAGCGACATTGCTTTTGGGTATATTTTCACCAAATAATTTAACATAATCGAAAGCGGGATGTCCCAATGCACCGAACTCCCAATCAATGAAAAATATGGCTTCCTGCCGAATTATAATATTCTCCAAACCTAGGTCATGATGACATAGGACAGGTTCATAACAGGCGGTATCTAATTCCGCAGCAACAGAGCAAAGTTTCTCCCAATCAACAACCTCTGAGGGATTGTATGGCAAAGCTCGCGCATATCCCTTACAGCAATCAAGGTAGCTAAACCGATTCATGCCGGATATGCAGGTGGCTTGGATTCTTTCGATCAGGGATGAGAGGCGTGATCGAATTACTGAACTGGAAAGAGATCGAGTATCCAATGACATGCCAGAAATATATTCCGTCACCAACACATGGGTGTCGCTGTACAAAATATCTGGCACAAAATCTGCGTATTCAAGCGCTGACAGTATTTTCAGCTCTCTCGAGCGGTTAATA
Source organism: Porticoccaceae bacterium (assembly GCA_002692165.1). Taxonomy (GTDB): domain Bacteria; phylum Pseudomonadota; class Gammaproteobacteria; order Pseudomonadales; family Porticoccaceae; genus TMED48. The sequence continues at coordinate 13,234 of NZJL01000015.1, read as the reverse complement.
CCCAATTTGTCGGGATCGGCACAATTGACTCTGATGACAGCTCGATAATCTCCACTGCGCACTAAAAAACTGTGATTTACGAGACCATTACCAAGCTCTTTTTCTACTGACGGCAGTGCATTGCAGGCCGATTCATTTATCTTTTTCCAAGCCTTCCATTGGAGCAATGATTGCTTGAGGTACTCTTCTGCTCTCATGTCGATCAATTTTTCTCCAACTTAAGTAACCCAGCGCCGCTATTATAAGGTAAAACGAAAACAACCCAGCTGTCTGGTAAAGTTCCCTGTCAATGAAAATGAAAATCGATAACGCATCAATAACCATCCAGTACAGCCAGTTTTCTAAAACTTTGCGTGCTACCATCACGGTAGCCACGATGCTTCCCCACGTTGTTAAAGAATCTAAAAAAGGGAATTGAGCATCGGTATAGGCTTGAAGCACCTGGGCAGAGATCGAACTGACGGCAAATATCGCGATAACTACAAAGAGATGCCGAGAAAGCGGCCACCTGCAAATGTCGCACCCCACACCCTGTAAACCGGCTCTTTTCCACTGATACCACCCATAAATCGCCATGCCCATATAGTATACATTTAGAAAAGATTCCATATAAAGTGACACACTGACAAAGATGTAAACATAAATTGAGGTGCTGAAAAACGCCAGGTACCAACAAATGCTGTTTTCTCGCACTGCCAAGACTAAATAGCCAACTGAGAGCACAACCGCAAGCGATTCCAAGCCAAGCCATTCCATAAGGTGTTACATTGCTTCGTAGTCAGGTATGACCTTCAATACATAAACCGCTTTTTCGGGTGGATCATTACATAGCGATATCGTGTCCTTTATGGCCTCCATGGCTTCCCAGTAATCACCTTGCACTACGGTAGAGGTAGGGAAAGTCTCTATCTCAAGATCTTTATGCAAATTAATTTTAGAGATAAATTTCTTGATCGGGGCCTTAAATTCTTTGTCGAAAGGATACATACTTACATCGATAGTGACCTGCATTATTTTACTCCTGGATTGGTCATCTTGTGCATATCTAGAATTCATAGCGTGCGCTTAATCCCAAACTTCTTGGTTCTCCATACTGATAATAAGGCTCTGTAGCGTAAAACTTTCTCGGATCATTTCCGAAACCACCGAAGCCGCGAACGATAACATCCTCGTCAGTAAGATTTCTCATCCAGAGTGAAACATCCCATTTATCAAAACCATAATTTAACCTTAAGTTGAACAATTCATAGGAGTCGCTTTGCTCCTGATGGCTGGATGACAAATAAAACTCATCCTTCCCCTCTATTTCAATATTCAATGACAAATTATTATTTAAAATGTATTCAGCCCCCACACACATTTGGTAATTTGGCGCGTGAGCCTGCTCACGTCGATTCAAAAGCTCAGCTTCAGGAATATCATATTTGGTTTCAAGCAAGCCGAGATTTATAAAAGCTGATAAACGAGAAGTAACTATCCAAATCGCTTCAAACTCAAGACCATAGTTTCTCCCTCGCGCTGAATTACCTATGAAGTCCACAAAGTCGCTCGCATAACTATTCTCTCGCGCCGAAACCAATGACTGCTTGATTTGGATATCCTGGCGTTTTTGATTGAATACTGCGAGTTGTCCTTTAAGTTGATCGTTCATCCATGTCCCTTTTAACCCTATCTCAAAGTTCCACATTAACTCCGTATCAAAGGCACGATCCTCCAGTTTCAGAGATGGTTCACTGTTTACTCCCCCCGCCTTGTATCCTCGCGAAATCAAACTGTAAAGCATTATGTCTTCCGAATATTGATATGACAGGGAAATTCGTCCCCCCGATAAATTCTCGCTAATTTGGTGAGCTACCAGATCATTATCGTGGTAATCAGCATGCCTCGTCTCCGACCTCAATCCCAGAGAGAGACTCAGGCCGTTTTCATGTGACATGCTGACTTCGCCATAAATAGCTCGATTCTCCGTGTCAAAATCGCTGGTAAAATCCACTGCCTGGTAAGTATATTGACGAGTTAACCGCTCATCCTGACGGCGCAAATAGGCGCCGATAATCCAGCTATAGCTTTGTCCTAAAAACGGTAAAGGTCGCTGTGAAACCAACCTAATATCGAGCGCACTGTTTTCGCGATGTCGAATGTAGTTATCCTCAGATGCGTANGCCCAACCTTCGCATGACAGCCCTGCGCATATTTCGGGGAATGCCCAGTCCTCGTCATAACCATATTCAGAGTCGGTATTTGCATGACTTAGTAGAGCTACCAGATCGAAGCTATCTTTTTTGGACCACTTGCTGTCGATGGCCAATGCATCTGACTTTTGCCGATCATGACCNGGCTTGTNAGACAAAGTGAAACGCGTGTTATCGAGTGAAAAAGCATCATAACCGTTGTCAACCTCCGTGGAGAATAGAGTGATTGTGCTGGTAAGAGCGTCAGTTGCACGCCACTTAAAGATTGCTCTGATTGACAGTTCATCTATGTTGTCAGTATCTTCGCGTTGCAAAAACTCATTCTCAATGTAACCATCACTCTCGTGCTTATGAACAGCTAGGCGATAGGATGCATCACCACTTAAACTGCCGCCAATTGCGGCTGCTAGGGAGGTTGTGTCAAATCGACCAACCGATAGCATAATATTCCCCTCAGTGCTCTCGGTCGGTTGTTTTGACTTTAGTGAAATTAAACCAGCCAACGCGTTTGCACCATAAATGGTTCCTTGAGGTCCCCGAAAGACTTCCACCTGCTCTAAATCCATCATCGTGGCCGCACCTGCGATCCCAGTGAAATCGATTCCATCGATCAAAAGACCAACAGAAGGATTAAGAGGTTCAATGAATTGACTGCGTTCACCTATACCTCGAATTTGAAAAAAACGACCTCTAGAGGCCCCGCTCGAAAAGTTAACATTAGGGATTAGATTTAACAGGCGTTCCAGGTGATTTGCCTCACGAAGCTCAATGGTTTGATTATCCAAAACACTCAAACTTGCAGCGGTCTGAAAAAGCGCGGATTGCCTCAAATCGGAGGTAACGATAATCTCATTTAATTCGATACTTGAATATGTACTCGAAGTAATAAACGCACTCGCTAGCGATATGCACTTATATAAAAACCTTTTCGAGAATTTCCGAGATATCATGTCAAAATTCAGTAGCATCATACTCCCCCTTCGGGATTCAAAATTAAAAAGGAGGTCGACTGACTCAGTAGAAGCGGAATTTTTTGAATCCTATTCCTACGCCGGCACGACCCGGATCAGGTTCAAAGGGTGCATCTCAGGCTAGCGCCGCCCCCTAGGAAACTTTATGTTAACAGCAAATAAGATATTCGACAATTACATTTCTGGTCTGAGCGCACAAAGCATAAGAGGCATTATTTCAACGCCTATACATTTAAATCTAATCGGAAATTATGCGAATCGAAACACGATGCTTAAGCTATTAAGACAACTCTTCGAGGTTATTTGACAACAACCATTTCAACAAGCCGCTGAAGGATTTCAGCTCTTTGCAGCCTCGATAAGGACATAACTCTCTTGCAGATATCGTCCATTTGCTCGGAGCTTGATGGGTAACCGAGATTATCACTAGGCAATTGTCCTATATCACCTTTCTCATCACTTTCATAAAGAATTTCCGGCGCTACCCCAAAATATTCAGCAATGCGAACTACCGACTCCCTGCGAAGATTTAGGGTCGCCTGACTGAGAATGCGATTAATAGTGGGCTGAGGCACACCTGTGNCCCGCGATAGAGCGCTCTGCGATAAGTTTTGCTCTCGCATCAAACGCTCTAGCTTCTTTCTTATACTTGGTTCCATCTGACACCAGGCATAATAACAGCACCCATCCGTGTTAAAGGGAGAACACTATGTTAAAAGTTCTCTATTTGATCAGCTTATTTATAATTTTAATAATAGTTGACTATTTTTATCTCTTTAATGTACACCGCGCACCAAAATGTTGCAAGCTAAAAGGTCCATACGTTTAATATAAACGGGGAAACGGGCATCTATCAAAAATTTCAGATCAAACGCCTTGATGATTAGAGCATCCCAGCGGTGGTATGGGAGTAAATAGACTTCAGAGATCCCTATTTAANGTTGCCGTGAGTCTATGAGATCTTTTATCACTGCTGGATCTGCAAGCGTCGAGGTGTCTCCGAGATTCGAAAAATCATTANCAGCGATTTTCCGGAGAATACGCCGCATAATCTTTCCAGACCGCGTTTTGGGGAGCCCAGGCGCCCACTGAATGAAATCAGGTTTGGCGATTACTCCAATTTCTCTCGCGCATAACGCCACCAATTCATTATAGAGTTCGTCGTCTGGTATGACATTGGACATTGGTGTAACGAAGCAATATATTCCTTGACCTTTTATTTCATGCGGACAACCAACAACTGCCGCCTCGGCTATCTTTGAGTGAAGAACTAAAGCACTTTCAACTTCTGCGGTACCCATTCGATGGCCAGAAATATTAAGGACATCATCAACACGACCAGTAATCCAGTAATCTCCATCTTCATCCCTTCGCGCTCCATCACCAGTGAAGTAATAACCGGGGTAAGTAGAAAAATATGTATCTACACACCTTTCGTGATCTCCAAAAACAGTTCTTATTTGGGAAGGCCATGAAGTTTTTATGACTAATATACCCTCACCTTTCCCAGATATTTCCTTAGCGTCAGCATCCAAAAGTGCAGGCTGAACACCAAAAAAAGGGCGATTAGCTGAACCAGGTTTTAAAGTGGTCGCTCCGGGCAATGGCGTTAGCATATGTGCACCGGTCTCAGTTTGCCACCAAGTATCAACCACTGGACACCTGCCACCACCAACTTTATTGAAATACCAATCCCACGCCTCTGGGTTTATAGGCTCGCCAACGGTGCCCAATANTTTNAATGAANTNCGCGACGTGCTCTCTAACCAATCGTCCCCNCTTCCCATNAGTGCCCTGATGGCTGTNGGTGCNGTGTAAAANTGGTTGACTTGGTGCTTATCTATGACCTTCCAGAATCGAGACATGTCGGGATAACTAGGAACTCCCTCAAAGACCAAGGAAGTACCGCCATTGCATAGAGGACCATAAACTATATAACTATGTCCGGTAACCCAACCTACATCCGCGGTGCACCAGTAAACATCACCGTCTTTGTAGTCAAATGTATACTTATGCGTCATAGCCGCCATTAACAGATAGCCTGCGCTGGTGTGGACAACGCCTTTTGGCTTTCCTGTGGAACCAGATGTATACAGTACGAAGAGCGGATCCTCCGAATCCATCCGAGCAGGCTGACAATCAGCAGACAAGCGGGCGACAGCCTCATAATAGTCTACATCACGACTCTCCACCCAGTCTGTTTCCCCACTTGTTCTGCGCACTACTATGCAACTATGCACGTCACTGCAATCTTTCAGAGCTCGGTCAGAGTTGGCTTTAAGAGGTACAGTTTTACCTCCCCTTACACCTTCATTCGCCGTAATCAGAACTCTGCAATTTGAATCTAAAATGCGATCTTTTAGCGCTTCAGGGGAAAATCCTCCAAAAACAACTGAATGAACTGCGCCAATGCGAGCGCAAGCAAGCATTGCGTAAATTGCCTCTGGGATCATCGGCATATAGATGCAAACTCGGTCACCTTTCTCAACATGTCTGCTCCGCAATAGATTACCAAAGCGACCAACATTTTCTGCTAACTTAGCATAGCTTATATATTGCTCACAATCAGGTTCGTCGCCCTCCCAGATCAAGGCAGTTTGGTCTGCCCGCTGCGGCAAATGACGATCTATACAATTCACTGAAACGTTTAGCTTTGCGCCAGAAAACCAGCTTGCCTCACCTAGACGAAAATCATGGGAACAAACTGATGTCCAAGGACTATCCCATGTCAAAAATTCCTCGGCTTGCTCTGCCCAGAACTCTTCAGGGTTTGTGATGGATCGCTGATATAGGTCATCATATTTTTGCTTGTCAATAAAGGCTGTTCTTTTCCATGATTCAGGCACCGCATAAGTTAGACCATCAGACATAATTCTTCCTCATTGAATTGATATTGGCGTATTAAATTATGACAAAAGAGCACCAGAAAAACATTAAGTGTTTGATCAGAGATGAAACTGAAGAACTATGGAGCGTAAAATATTTCTATGGGAGTAGTCTTTTGTTGGAGAAGAGCATAAACGGGATATCGAAAAACATCAGCAACAGTCTTGGCCTTCTCAAGCATCTTAAACTTGTTTTCACCGACGATGTGAAGAACGAGTTTTTGGCTATTAAGCAACCGCGGCAAAGTCATAGTCATCCGCTCGTGAGGTGCAGCAACTGGATCAATGGCAATGCAAGGCTGTGTTGAGCCCAAATCCAACCCCAAATCCAATCTAGGAGAGTTTCGAAATAACGAGGCTGTATGGCCATCCTCACCCATTCCCAGAACGACTAGACTAAACTTCCCCAGTTGATCAAGTCGCTCTGCACAAATCCGTTGGCCAATTGCGGCAGTCTTTTCATCATTTTTTAAAGGCACAAATTTCGCGGCCTTCGCTCTGTTGACCAAGAGATTCTCTCTCACAAGTTTTGCGTTGCTATCAATGTGAGAGTCTTCGACCCAACGTTCATCAGCTAATGTTACCGTTACAGAAGCCCAATCGATGTTTAAGCAAGCCAATTCTTGAAATAGTCCGATGGGAGTTCTCCCTCCCGAAACAACCAGTATAGCCTGACCAAAACGACGAATATCTTCTGAAAGCGTGTTCCCGACAAATGCCGCCAATTGCAAGTCAAGATGACCAGCACTACCAAAACGTTTAAGTTCCATCGCTAACCCTCATACCAACTACGCTGATCCCGCTCAATCAACATCTCTGCTTTTGATGGGCCCCAAGATCCAGCCCCATAGCGCTTCAAATCCACGTTTCTCTCCCGCCATGCGGTGAGCAGACTATCACACCACTGCCATGANGCCTCTATTTCGTCTCGACTTACGAAAAGCCATTGATCACCGTTAATGACCTCAAGAAATAATCTTTCATAGGCATCCGCAATTCTACTTAGACGTGAGGTTTCAAAAAAATCGAGGTTTAAAACTCGTTTTTCTAGATTTAACCTTTCCTTTAAACTTTGCTTTTTGGAAACCATTTCCAATTGAATTCCCTCATTGGGTTGCAGGCGAATCACAAGACGATTACCTGCATTCAAATGACTATCTGAAAAAATTTTATGTGGGTTGTCTTTATAAACTATTACCACCTGAGTCACTTTCGCGTTCATTCTTTTGCCAGTGCGCAAATAGAAAGGAACGCCAGCCCAACGCCAGTTATCCACAAAAGCCTTCAAGGCAACAAAGGTTTCTGTCTCACTATCACTTTTTCGACTTCCTCTCTCTTCCATATATCCAACCACTGGCTTGCCAGAAATCCAGCCGGCTGAATATTGTCCTCTAATAGCGCTCTCCTCCACATTTTCAGCATTGATTGGCCGCAGAGCTCGAATTAATTTAATTTTTTCAGCACGAATTTCATCTGCCTCCAAAGTATTCGGTGGTTCCATTGCAACCATACACATCAATTGTAAGAGGTGATTTTGAACCATATCTCGTAACTGTCCCACACTATCATAGTAGTTCCAGCGACCCTCTATGCCAACTGTCTCCGCCGCCGTAATTTGAACATGATCTATACATGTATTGTCCCATTGAGAATTGATCACACGATTGGCAAAACGCAAAGCTAACAAATTCTGCACCGTCTCTTTACCAAGGTAGTGATCTATACGGTAGATATTTCGTTCTTCAAAGTATTTAGCGACGGTATTATTGACAGCTCTTGAGCTGGACAAATCCTGGCCGATGGGTTTCTCAAGGACGATGCGAGTGCTCTCTCCAACACACTGGGATGCATGCAATCGGTGGCAGATAGGACCAAAGAGGCTAGGGGGTGTTGCTAGATAGAAGATATTTAACCGTTGATAGTCCACGTGACACTTCAGGACCGCGTAATTTTCCGCTTTCTCAAAGTTAATCGACATGTAATGAATACGCTTTTGGAAGCGCGCCCAGGCGACATCACAAAGTTCCTCTTTACCAAGATTTTGCCTCAATACTTCGTAAGTCGATTTCGAAAAATCTTCATCAGAAGTTTTCGCGCGTGCGAGCCCGATAATCCTTAAATTTTTGCCAAGGAGATCGGCGTTATCGAGACGATATAGCGCGGGCATTAGCTTTCTGTTGGCTAGGTCTCCGGCAACACCAAAGATAAATAGATCGATGTTCTTTGCCATAATATTCCTCTAAAACTTCTCAAACGTAGACTGATTAGTTGTCACAGATGGTTGCGGCCTCCCTCGCCAATTTCTCGATTTTGAACCACTCTTTGTCTCGAATGAGCGCAGATGGCGCAATCCATGAACCTCCAATTGCCAAGACATTTGGCAAGCTCAAAAAATCTCTAAAATTGTGAGCTCCCACCCCTCCCGTGGGGCAAAACATCGCATNCGGAAATAACGCACCTAATGATTTAAGGAAAGGTACTCCACCAGCTAATAAAGCAGGGTAGAACTTAAAATCATGGTAGCCATGATCAATCGCACGCATGATTTCCGACACGGTCGATATTCCGGGAAGCAGAGGAATTGACAAGTCGTGAGCAGCTTCAAGCAATGGACCTGTGGCACCAGGCGAGACCGCGAATCTGCAACCCAAATCTTCAGCAATCAAAAGCTGTTCTTGGGAAATAATTGTTCCCGCACCCACTAAGGCTTCAGGCACATTAAGAATGATCTCACGGATACTATCAACGGCCCTTTCCGTGCGAAAAGTAATCTCTATCGCGCTAATCCCTCCCGCAACCATTGCTTTCGCTAGAGGCACCGCATCCTCAATTTTTTCGATCGTGAGTACAGCTACCAATCTTCGGCCGGCTAATAATTTTCTCATCGCTTCATCTTTGATTTAACATTAGTTTCTTAGCAGCCCCGACCAAGCCAAGATCTGGCCTGGATACCAAATAAGTTGGTATCGATTGGAGATACTTTGACAAGCGCCCTTTATTCTCAAAAAAGTGCCTAAACCGACTATTAACGAGAAACTGTTCGAATCGGGGCACGATCCCACCCGCAATAAAAACACCCCCTTGAGCCCCATAGGTTAACGCTAAGTTAGCCGCACAGGATCCCAACACTTCACAAAATAATTCTAAGGTTTGTATTGCAATTTGGTCGCTGCCATCGACCGCATTCCTAACAACTTCCGAAGGGTGTTCAAAACAATTGCAATCACCATTAATCTCGGAGATCGCAGAATAGATATTCATTATGCCTTTGCCAGATAACAGACGTTCGAAAGAGACTCGCTGGTATGATCTAAGCAGATGTCTCAGAACATCAATTTGCAAGTCTGTTACCGGCGCAAAATCTACGTGTCCACCTTCGCTGGCAATTATTTCATAACCGTAGTTATGTGGCATCAGTGCTGCAACGCCTAACCCTGTCCCTGCTCCCAAAATCGCCTTCGGTTTTTTTGGATGTGCAAACCCATTACCTATCATTAATACATCTTTAGAAGCCAATTCATTAACGCCATGGGCAAGTGCCTCAAAATCATTGATAATATGCAACTCTCGGCAATTAAGCTTTCGCTTCAACTCTTCACGAAAAAATTTCCAATGACTGTTAGTGAATGCAATTAGTTCAGAATCGGCCGGACATGCCACTGCGAGACAAACCAGATCAGGCGAATTGGTTAACCCAGAGAATTCTCGCAACTCTTCGATAACAATTTCTATTACTTGATTAAATTCCGAATAGTCTTTCACTGAGTAGTGAAGATCGATGCAATCGCTGAGCTTGCCATGGTTAACCACTGAGAAACGTGCATTTGTTCCGCCAATATCTGCGACGAGATGCCAAGACGTTGTCATCTTCATTAATCCATCAAAATAAGAATGAGGCCCCACATTCAGCGTTGCTAATATTATCACGGTTTACGTTAAACAATTCTCTCCCACAACCTCTTTGATATTCCCATGGGGGTTGGGACGGATCTCTAGACATTATTACTCTTAAATCTCCCATAATTTTTAAAGTTCCTGCAATTGCATCCACAAGGATGATGTCGCCGTCGCTTATCCTTACTAAAAGTTCACTATCTTTGGCCTCCGGCACCAAGTGAATAGCGGCAGGCACCTTTCCTGAAGCTCCTGACATCCGTCCGTCCGTCACCAAAGCAACTTGATAACCTTTATCTTGCTGCACTCCCAGGATAGAGGTCAATTTATGCAATTCAGGCATCCCAAGTGTTTTGGGACCCTGGTATCTGACGACGACGACGCAATCGCGATCTAATTGGCCCGCACTAAATAGGGCAGACAAATCCTCTTGCCTTTCAATAACCAAGGCAGGCGCTTCGATTTTTTGGTGCCGACGCTCAACCGCAGAAGTCTTGATAATAGCTCGACCAAGATTTCCCTGAAGCAACCGTATCCCACCCTCATGCTCAAAAGGTTTTTCGATGCAGGATAATACTGACTGATCAACTGATTTTGTGGGAGTTTTGTCCCAATGTAAGTTTCCACCCTTCAACTTTGGTTCAACACAATAATCTATAAAAGATTCGCCCCAAACAGTGTTCGCATCTGGATGAAGGTAACCTCCCCGCATAAGCTCTCCAAAAAGGAAACCTGTTCCACCAGCTGCATGAAAGTGGTTCACATCTGCCTCCCCATTAGGATATATCTTCGCAAGTAATGGGATTACCGATGACAACTCCGACATGTCATTCCAATCAATTTTTACTCCAGCAGCGCGGGCTATAACGACCAGATGCATGGTATGGTTGGTTGATCCTCCAGAGGCGAGCAATGCAACGATAGCATTGACTATTGATTTTTCATCGACCACAACGCCAACAGGCCGATAATCCGATCCCATCGCAGTGATTCGAGCCAACTGCTGACATGCCTCTGTGGTTAAAGCATCACGAATCGGGCTGTCCGGATTGAAAAATGAGCTTCCCGGAAGCTGCAGCCCAAGAGCCTCGAGCAATATCTGGTTACTATTGGCGGTACCGTANAAAGTGCACGTTCCATGGCTGTGATAGGATTCAGATTCTGCCNNAAGAAGTTGGNTTCGATTAACCTTCCCCTCTGCAAAGAGTTGCCTGATCTCCCGCTTCTTTTTGTTTGGCAGTCCCGACTCCATAGGGCCCGAAGGCAAAAAAACCGCCGGTAAGTAGCCGAAGCTCAAAACTCCTATCAGTAATCCGGGAACAATCTTGTCGCAGATTCCCAAGGCCAAAACACCATCAAACATCTGATGAGAAAGTGCTATTGCAGTGCTCTGGGCAATAATATCACGGCTCAGAAGACTTAAATCCATCCCCGGTCGCCCCTGCGTGATACCATCGCACATTGCCGGAACTCCGCCAGCAACTTGAGCGGTACAACCAACTTGCCGCAATGCTTCTTTTATTTTATCAGGATAATCGCTGTAGGGTTGGTGTGCCGAAAGCATATCATTGTAGGCCGTAACTATCCCTATGTTACTCGCCTCCATCAGTCGTAAACTATCTTTGTCATCTTTACTACATGCGGCGAAACCATGCGCTAAATTACTACAATCCAGGTCTTCTCTGGCGGGTTTTTGGCTAAAATCATCTTTTAAGTGGCTTAAATAAACACTGCGCGTTTGTTTGCTGCGTGCCACTACTCTTTTGGTAACGCTCTCCACAATCGAATTCATATTTTTCATGATAGCACCGGCGAGGGATTTATTTTGTAGAAAAACTACGATTTATTTTGCTATTCGAGGATATATTATCCGATTATTTAGAGATTATAAAGAATATTACGCTTAATTTATTATTTTATGTAGCAAAACTACACAGAAAAAGCTGTCTTTGTATAGTAAAATTAGCCTAATGTTTCCAATTCTTAATGAGGCCTTTTTATAATCTCATTTGGAATGAAGGAACTTTTGCAAACATTTAAGATAAGAGAATAAAAATGGATACTTCATACTACGTGCCGGATAAAACCGAAGCATGGCAAAACTTAAAAAGGCACGCACAAAAGCAAGGTGTCGATGTCCGCCACGAATTTGAGTTGGACTCAGAACGCTCGCGGGTCTTTTCAGTGAGGACAAATGAGTTGTTTTTAGATTACTCCAAAAACTTGATTAACTCAGAGATTTGGACTGACCTAATCGCTCTTGCTGAGAATTCGCCGCTGCAACAGATGAAAAATTCAATGTTCTCAGGCAAAAAAATTAACACCTCAGAAAATCGGGCTGTACTGCATACACTGTTGAGAAAAAATCAGGCCAGTGAAATTGACGAACTAGATNAACTNCTCAAAAAGGTAAAGGGCCAAAGCCAGAATATTAAAAAAGTAAGCGAGCGTATTCGCTCTGGCCTTTGGCTTGGGGTTGACGGAAAACCGATAACAGATGTTGTCAATATTGGTATTGGCGGCTCAGATCTGGGACCAAGGTTAGCATGCAATGCTCTTGCAGAATTTCGTCATCCAAAAATAAACACTCATTTCGTTGGAAATGTGGATGGCGCAGAGATCTTGTCAACTCTGAATAAACTAGATCCGCAAAGAACGTTAATAATAATCGCCAGTAAAACTTTCAAAACTCAAGAGACTTTGATGAACGGTAATACGGCAATTAAGTGGCTCCGGCAAAATCTGAAGATAGCAGATCCACAAAAGACAGATCATCTAATAGCGGTAACCGCAAATCCAAATAATGCGTTAGAGTTTGGTGTCAACGAAAGCAACATTCTCCAATTTTCAGACTGGGTAGGGGGCCGTTATTCACTGTGGTCCAGCATAGGAATCTCCATTGCGATCAGCGCCGGATATGATAGATTCCACGAAATGCTGGTTGGAGCTCAAGAGATGGACGAGCATTTTCTTACCGCTCCGACAGGAAAAAGCATGCCAGTGGCTTTGGCGCTTCTGAGCATATGGTATAGCTCTTTTTTACACCTAGAAACCCACGCAGTTATTCCTTACTGCGAGCGTCTCCAACTTCTGCCATCTTACTTGCAACAACTAGCGATGGAGAGCAATGGAAAATCAGTTTCTCGCCAAGGACAGCCGTTAGATTATGCGACAAGTCCTGTTATCTGGGGCCAAACCGGCACCAATGGGCAGCATGCTTTCTTCCAACTTTTACACCAAGGGTCACATACTATTCCGATTGATTTCATTGCAGCCTGCAGTGACGCTATGA
>NZJL01000014.1 GCA_002692165.1 Porticoccaceae bacterium | reverse complement strand
TATCAAATATCTGAATCAGCTCGTCTGTTAAATAGAAATAAGATAATCCTAATAATATCCATAACAAAACCATGGCCCACTCGTAAGGCCACAGCAGTGATGCAGGACTCCCAGGCAAGTTTAGACACAATAGTATCAAGCAAAAAGCATTAAAAATGCTCGATCTGATGAGAGATTATGGGTAAAGGTTGCAAAGTAATGCAGGCCTTAGCGGCAGAGAGTTACCTTTCAATAATGGCTACGACGCCTTGTCCACCGGCTGCGCAAATGGAGATGAGTCCGCGACCAGACCCTTTTTGAGCAAGTACTTTTGCCAAAGTTGTGACAATACGAGCGCCGGTTGCAGCAAACGGGTGGCCTGTCGCGAGCGAACTGCCGCTGACGTTAAGTTTTAACCTGTCGATTTTTCCCAATGGCCGGCTCAGCCCGAGCCGATTTTTACAAAAACCTTTATCCTCCCAAGCCTTCAGAGTACACAGCACCTGAGCCGCAAAAGCCTCATGAATTTCATAATAATCAAAATCTTGCAACGTCAATTCGGCGCGCTCCAGCATGCGAGGAACAGCATATACTGGTGCCATCAAAAGTCCTTCTTTTTTTCCATAGAAATCCACAGCAGCGACTTCGCTGAAGGTCAGGTAAGCCAAAACAGGAAGGTTTTTTTTTGTTGCCCAGTTTTCACTCGCCAACAACACCGCTGAAGCACCATCGGTTAACGTCGTTGAGTTCCCTGGAGTTAACGTACCTTGGTTTAGTGCTACCTTTTTGTCAAAGCAAGGCTTGAGCTTGCGAAGTTTTTCTATGCTTAAGTCATCGCGCAGATTATTGTCTCGACTGCAACCGTTGAAAGAGGTTATCAGGTCGTTAAAAAGCCCCTGCTCATAGGCGCGGAAAAGATTTCGGTGGCTACATAGAGCCAATTGATCCTGCTCCTCCCTAGAAATCTGCCACTCCCGGGCCATTAACTCGGCATGCTCACCCATTGAAAATCCGGTGCGCGGCTCGCTATTTCGGGGTAAAACCGGTTTAACCAGCATTGCGGGTCTAAGTTTGTATAACATTGATAATTTTTTTAGGGCGCCCTTTGCGCTGTTGATGTCGAGTAGAATGCGTCGCATTTTTTCATTAACCGCAATCGGTGCATCTGAAGTCGAATCAACACCGCAGGCGATGCCACTGTCTATCTGACCTAGTGCGATTTTGTTACCGATCAAAATACAAGCCTCAAGGCCCGTGCCGCAGGCTTGTTGCAAGTCAAATGCTGGTGTCTCAGGTGCGAGGCTGCTCGACAAAGTAGCTTCCCTTACCAGATTAAAATCTTTGGAGTGCTTCATTACAGCGCCGCCTACAACCTCACCCATGCATTCATTTTGTAGATTAAAACGATCTACTAAACCTTGCAGAGTGGCCGTCAGCATCTCCTGATTTGAAATCTTGCTGTATACGGTATTCGAACGAGCGAAGGGAATACGATTGCCCCCGATAATGGCTACGCGTTGAATTTCTTTCATGTTTACGGCCCTCCTATGAGAAACTGAGTTGTCCGCGCAAATGTGGCTTCTCGCCTTGAACATCTCTTAATTCGAATTTTGCACCTTGGGCACTGCGACTACTCCAGAGGCTAGCCATACCAGGGAGATAAAGTGGCAGCTTAAATTCCACTTCTGCCGTCGCCTGCTCAGTTATGCCGTCTGGGAGTAATGCACTCAATACTCTTGCTTTGGTCCACATTCCATGAGCTATCGAACGCTTAAAGCCGAAGGCCTTCGCCATTAAAGTGCTAAGATGGATAGGGTTTAAGTCGCCAGACACTTTTCCGTAGCGCCTACCGATGTTGGCGGGAGCGGTAAATGTGGCCTGCCGTGACAAGCAAGGCTCCGACCCCACGCGGCTCTTGTATTGCTCGCCCACAGGTTGCTCAGCGCCTCGACACAGTGTGCTCTGCGAAGCTTGCCACACCAAATCACCTCCTCGAAGTATTTGAAACTCTGTATTAAAAATCTGTCCCTTCTCATGTTTGAAAAGATCGCCAATGTTTAGTTCTATTCTCAAGTTATCCCCTACATGCAACGGTTTATGCTGTTCGATCCGATTACACATATGCACCATTCCAACAGCCGACCAGGGACAATGCTCGGAACCCAAAAACTCCAGCATCAAATCAAAGGTCAACANCTGGGGATAAATAAAGGGCACATGATTAGATTTTTTGAATCCGCAAACTTCAAGATATCGACTCAAATGGTCAGCATCCAAAATAACACTTGGTGCAACATAAGAAACTTCCGGGAGGGCTTCGACTGAAACGATTTTTTTTCGCGAGCGCAACAGGTGCACAGCGGCACCAAGCGAACTGCGTGGCGAGGTTATCTTTATTGTTTTCATGACTCAGGCTCCCAAAAGGCTCTGGCCGCAGACACGGAGGATGTTACCTGTTACTCCTTCGGAACCAGGGCTCGCAAACCAAGCGATGACTTCGGCAACATCGAGGGGCTGACCTCCTTGTTGCATTGAATTCAAGCGGCGTCCAGCTTCACGGACTCCCAAAGGGATGGAGGCAGTCATTTGTGTTTCAATAAACCCCGGCGCCACGGCGTTTATGGTGATGCCCCGCTTCGCAAGTAGGGGCGCCAAACTCTGAACCATGCCAATCACGCCAGCTTTAGAAAAGGCATAGTTCGCCTGACCCACATTGCCAGCAATGCCGGATATAGAGGAAACACACACAATCCGGCCGCTTTTATTAACGGTGCCCGCACCGAGAAGAGCGTCGTTAATACGCTCTTGTGTCGACAAATTAACGTCCACCACAGAGCTCCATAAGTCGGCTCTCATATTAGCTATTTTCTTGTCTCGGGTGATACCGGCGTTGTGCACTATGACGTCCCATCCACCGTCTGCCTGAGCGTGGGCGACCAAAGTATCGGGGGCGTCAATGTCGGTTAGATCTAGGGCCAGCGCTGAGCCATCAAGTTTTGCCGCAAGCTTGTCAAGCTGNGATTGTGCTTGCGGAACATCTAGACAGACCACTGTAGCACCATCCCTTGCCATGACCTCTGCAATGGCGCTACCAATGCCCCTTGCCGAACCCGTGACCAATATCTTTTTACCTGAAAGAGGCGCTGACCAATCTCTAAGTTCTATAGCGGCTTTTTTTGGTTTCGCAATTCGTATTACTTGCCCCGAAACGTAGGCTGAGCGTGGCGAAAGCAAAAATCGCACAGTGGATTCAATGTGATTTTCTGCACCCTCGGCGACATACACCAGTTGGGCAGCGATACCTCGTTTGTATTCCTTAGCCAAGGACCGCACCAGGCCCTCAAGCCCNCGTTGCACAGCCGCTTTACGCGTCTTTTTGCAATCCTCAGGCGGGCGTCCGAAAACGATGACGCGACCGCAGGGTAAAATGGATTTTGCACTGTCGTGGAAAAAACGATGTAGAGCCTCTGACTCCGCACTTTCGCAAAGACCTGTGGCATCAAACACCAACGCCTTAACTGTTTGAGCGCGCTTGCCCCCAGCATCCCAACGTCCGGTGATGAGCCCTGCATCATTGGCAATTTTCAGCCACTGGGGAATCTGGTTATGAAACAGCGTTTGCGTGCTTATGGATTCAAAAAGCGCTGCCAACTCTCCTAACAACTGAGGTCTGCCCCCGCCACCCAGAAGGACAGAGCCGGTGATGGTGGGTTTTTCTGGTTGATAGCGCTCAAGAAATTCTGGGCGAGGCATGCCCAAAATACTAGCCAGACGAGAGCCGAATCCACCATTGGTAAAATTAAGATATGAATCTTTCATTTGATTTCCAAAATTAGTCTAGAAGTATTTTATGAAGGATATAGATGTTACGAAGGAAATGATAATTAGGCGGAGAGAAAATATGTAAATCACCTTTTTTAGTTGGTCTTGATAATTTGCTCTCAAATTTGCTCTACCATTGCAATTTTAATATTACTCTTTTTAGTTAAACAAAAAGAAACATCATGCAACTTTTTTGAGAATTACGCTCCCCGCTGAATAGCCAGCCCCAAAAGAACATAACACTCCAATCTCGCCGTTTTTCATATCCTCACTGTATAAAGAGAAGGCTATTATTGAACCTGCTGACGAAGTATTTGCGTAATCCTGCAAAATATTTGGTTGCTCATGAGCTTCTGGAACTCTCCCTAAAACTTTCTTTCCAATAAAATCATTCATGCTTTTATTTGCTTGATGAAGCCANAATCTTTTTATGTCTTTTATATTAATTTTCTCCTCGTCAAGATGATCAATTATCAATTGACTAACCATTGGGACAACTTCTTTAAAAACCCTCCTGCCTTCTTGCATAAACAAAAGATCCCTGTCCAGAGGGCTAGATTTTTTTGCATTATTGAGGAATCCAAAGTTATTCCTTATATTGTTTGAAAACTGAGTGATACATTTAGTGGAAATTATTTCAAAAGAATTTGTCGATTCAGCGGTTTCTCTATTTTCCAATATCATAGCAGTACATACATCGCCAAATATGAAATGGCAATCACGGTCTTTAAAATCTAGGTGCCCTGAGCATATTTCAGGGTCTACAATTAAAATAGCTTTTGCACTTCCTGATCTAATCATATCTGCAGCTGCTTGCACTGCGAAAGTAGCAGAAGAGCAAGCTACATTCATATCAAAAGCAAAACCCTTTACCCCCAGTAACTCTTGAACCTCTATGGAGATCGCCGGGTAAGCTCTTTCAAGGTTTGAACAAGCAGTGATTACCGCATCAATATCATTGGATGTCTTACCGGCGCTTTTCAGGGCTTTTCTTGCAGCTTTTACAGCCATTTCGGCAAGAATAGAAGGGTCATCATTGCCTCGTTTGTCTAAAATTGGATGCATAATATTGGGATCAAGAATACCCTTTTTATCCATCACATATCTGTTTTTAATTCCGGATGCATTATAAATAAATTTTTCGCTCGATGATTCTAAAGCGACTTTCGTGCCTTCCTCTATTTCATCTTTATTGGTTAAATTATAACTTGCAGCATATGAATTATAAGCCTTTACCAATTCTTCGTTAGTTATTGACTGCTCTGGTGTAAAAACACCTGTTCCGCTGATTACAATATTTCTCATTTGTTCTCACATTAAGTAAAAGTTACTCTGCCCAAACGGAGTATATTTGAGCAGTGATTAATGCCTTCGCACAATTATGCTAGCTNATAACTACATAATAGATTGGTCCGATTGCGACAAATAGAGCAAAAGCGAACAGACTCATAATCGCAAAGTACATTATCTGCCATAAGCCATCCAAGTATCCTTCCCTATACGCCGCTCTGGCGATTAAATAGTCAAGGAGAAGATATATTAAAACCGCAAAAACCGCACCGTAAAACTCAGAAAAAAGCGAAAATATATATTAAAGAGAGTATTTATAAACTGCTTGTAATTAAAAAAATAGAAATAAATGCGCGCGCGCTTTATTTCTTATCGTATGTGTGAAAACTACAATCAACAACAAAGTTTAAAGTCTCATAAGGGTTTCTTGAGAATGAAGAATTAAGCATGCTTTTGGAATTAAAACAGTAAGACTGTTTTAACTCAGAAATCATTAAAAGGCACTGAGCTTAATGCTCCACCATAAAAGACATTATCCTGCTTAGGGAAGTTTTTGTGTTTTGATGTTGATGTGACTTCCTACCAACTTTGACACATCCACCATTGCCTATGTTAGTCATAAAGTTATGATGTCGTAAATGATTTGAAATCGGAAGAATTTTTAAACAGGAAAATTGTAAATAAACTGACAGCATGAGGGGAAGAATTATGCCTGCGAGTCTATGTTTGACACATTAAACAAAGAGATTAAGGGATGGATGACGAAATTAACAATCAGAAAAAAGGTATAAACGTTTGGATTTGAATAGTCCGACTAACGCTTTTGCCACTAACTATATCCATTCTTATGCATATTTGGATTTGCCAAGCTTTGCCTGTCTGGTATAGTGCTGCTCCATTATTAATTTTCAGTGAAATAAAATGAGAAAAGATATACATCCGGAATACAGAGCAGTTTTATTTCATGACACCAGCGTGGATGAATATTTTCTGGTTAGTTCCACACTGCAAACTAATGAAACCAAAGAATGGACAGACGGAAACACTTATCCCTACTGCCCTCTAGATGTTTCGTCTGCCTCGCACCCATTCTACACGGGTAACCAAAAACTTGTCGATTCAGCCGGAAGAATTGATAGATTCAACAGACGTTTCGGAAATAAATCAAAAATCACTGCCACATAATCAAAGGCGCGAGTCAAGCAGATAAATAAGATAAAGTACGCCGCTTAGGCGTGCTTTTCGTCAGCATTTCCAACAAATACCATAAATAGAACAAGATGCACGGCCCCTTTTTCACTCTTTATTGTGTGTGTGGAAATTATAATCAGCAAGAAAGTTGAAAGTCTTATAATATTTCAGTCGAGATTTGACTATCGTCAGGGAAATCAGTGGTTTTCGATGTTCTGATTGGAAAGTATGTGCCCTCAAGATAATCGTTGAACTTTAAAGCAATCAAACCATTCGGTTAAATCGAAAAATTCTTGAGTGCTGCTTAGACTGCCTAAAGACGAGAAATCGACAAGTTTGAGATAGGAGTGCTGAATTTTGCATTCCTCGACTATGCTATTCGTTCCTCTCGGTGCCTCATTATCTTAACAACATTATGCGCGTGTGCTCCAGTGCCAGACCAAGTTTTGCCACGATGGATTTTGATACTGAAACGATTCAACGACGCACTAACTCGTCTGAAACTAATGCCTGATTCATTTAACAGATAAGCTTGTATAATGTCTCCTGTATATTGGAAATACTTTGTCCCTCATAGGTGAGGTTGTTGGATTGGTAGTGAGGGGTGAACGTCAGGATGACGGTGCCGGGAATTAATGCACCACTCAAATCTACTCCACGGTTACGGAATATATTTAACAGGTTGGGTTTCTTTACCTTCACTTTTACGGTTACTACAAATCAACTTCATACTCACTATCGCAATGATATTCCTTTTACAGCAAAAGAGGTATCTCCTCTTCTCATTGAATACTCTTAATATCCAAAGATTGCTAATCCTCTTACATTGGTATAGTTTTCTTTTTCAAAAAAAGTTGAGAGTCTATTCACTGTCTCGTTGAAGGGTTTTCCACCTATTTTATTTGGATTTGTTTTATTTTGTTTTAATTCCATCGGAACAAACAAGAAAAGGTAATGTGCCTCTTCACAAATATGAACCTTCCATAAATCTTTTAGTGCAGCATTATTTTGACTTGTCTGTCCTCTTTCAACTTCAATAATTATTCCTGTCTTTGATAGTTTTAAATAATAGTCTGGTCTTAGTTTTGTAACTTTATATTTTCGAAAGAGGTCATTTGCCTGAGAGGAAAAACCTAGCATTTCTGCGAAAGGTGTAATTACTCCCTCTATTTTTTGACTGCTGGCACCAGGAACATGAAGTTCTGCTATCTGTTTCTCTACTTTTGAATCAGAGAGAAATTCAGCAAATTTATTAATAATGACTTTAACTTTTCTCCACTCAGGTGAACTTTTATAAGAGTCTTGAATGTAGATTATTAAATTTTTTTCTCTTGAAAACCCCACCTGTAGAACTATTCAACCGTTACAGATTTAGCTAGGTTCCTCGGCTGATCCACATCAGTTCCTTTCAATAAAGCTACGTGGTAAGACAATAGTTGAAGTGGGAGTGTAAAAAGAATTGCTTCCAGACTCTTTGGTACATGCGGCATATCTATTACTGTGACCCCGGGCTCACTGTCGAATCCTGCATCACTGTCAGCAAATACAAATAATTGCCCTCCCCTGGCACGCACTTCGTGCAAATTGGATTTGAGTTTTTCAAGCAATTCATTACTAGGTGCAACAGCAATCACTGGCATATCATCGTCTACTAGTGCCAACGGCCCATGCTTAAGCTCCCCCGAAGGATATGCTTCCGCATGTATATAGGAAATTTCTTTTAACTTAAGTGCTCCCTCAAGAGCAATGGGGTAGTGCTCCCCTCTGCCAAGAAATAGCGCGTGTTGTTTATTGGCAAATGCTTCTGCAACACGTTCAATGACGCTGTCGAGTGATAACACACGGTCGCATAATTCGGGCAAACGACGCAAATTACAAACCATATTGCTTTCAAAAGATGTTGGCACCTGAAAGTATTTGGCAAGACTGAGGGTTAGTAACTGCAATGCCACGAGTTGAGAGGTGAACGCTTTTGTCGAAGCGACACCTATTTCAGGACCAGCTTTTGTCATGAGCGCCATATCAGATTCTCGAACGAGAGAACTATTTGCCACATTACAAATCGTAAGCGAACCAAGATAAGCGCTTTGCTTCGCCTTAAGCAAAGCAGCCAAGGTATCCGCCGTTTCTCCAGACTGAGAGATAGTCACAAATAAGGTATTCAAAGGAATGGCAACTTCTCTGTAGCGATATTCGCTTGCCACCTCAACTAGGCAGGGTAGCTTTAAGTTTTCCTCAATCCAATAACGAGCCACAAGCCCAGCGTGAAAACTTGTTCCGCAAGCCACAATGTGAATAGCCGATGTTTTTTCAAAAACTGCTTCGGCCCTATGCCCAAAAATAGCCTCACAAATACCATCTTTCGAAATTCTACCGGCAGTTGTCGCCGTAAAAACTTTCGTTTGCTCGAAAATTTCTTTTTGCATGTAATGCCGAAATTCGCCTTTCTCGGCAATAACATCACGGTCTTCCAATTTTGTAAATAAGCGTTCGACTTGGCGTCTGTTTTTATCGAAGACGACAGCATTTAATGCACTAAGCTCTATGACGTCTCCCTCTTCCAAAAAAATAAACCGATCTGTGACTTGACGAAGAGCCATTTGGTCGGAAGCGATAAACCACTCCTCAATGCCAACACCCACGACTAACGGACTCCCACTGCGTGCTCCTACTAAGATTCCCGGATGCGCTTCAGAAACCACTGCAATGGCGAAAGCACCATCGAGCTTATTTATTGCCGATCTAACCGCGTCGCATAAACCATGTTCGGTTTTAAGGGACTTATCAACCAAGTGAGCAATTACTTCGCTATCAGTTTCAGAGAGAAAGTTGTAACCTTCCTGAATAAGTTCGTCTTTTAGACTTTCGTGGTTTTCAATTATTCCGTTGTGAACTATAGCAATGCCATTGGATTCATGCGGATGAGCATTTGCTTTACTCGGGGCACCATGGGTAGCCCATCTGGTGTGAGCTATGCCTGCATTCCCTCTTAATTCCGTGTCAGCAGAGAGCTTTTCCAAAGCCGCCACTTTTCCCAAGGTCTTTTTTATGGTCAGACAATCAAGTGCGTCGATAACGGCCACACCTGCCGAGTCATATCCTCTGTATTCTAGCCGTTTCAAACCCTCAATAAGAATAGGATAAATATTACGTTGTGCAACAGCCCCGACGATACCGCACATCGCTTCAGTCGTCCTTTACTTTTTTTGCCGGAGACGTCCAGCCGGAAATATTACGTTGCTTCGCCCTACCTATCCCGAGTTCATCGTCCCCAACCGTCTTAGTTATTGTTGAACCAGCAGCCACAAAAGCTCCTTTTGACAGGTGCAGAGGAGCAACAAGAGTGCTATTCGAGCCTATGAAGACGCCATCTTCCACTTCGGTAACATGCTTCTTGTCTCCATCATAGTTACAGGTGATTGTTCCTGCTCCAATGTTTACATTTTCTCCCAATTGTGCGTCGCCCACATAGCTCAGATGACTGATTTTAGACGACTTGCCAACGGTTGTTTTTTTGGTCTCGACAAAATTCCCTACCTTGCTGTTTTCAGCCAAATCGGTCCCAGCTCTCAGTCTAGCGAAAGGACCAACAACTGCTCCTGGCCCAATAGAGCTTTGATCAATCACTGAGTTAGCCAAGACAATTGCTCGGTCCGCAATGCGAGTGTCTTTGATGCAGCAGTTCGGGCCAATATAGACTCCTGAACCAAGCTCGACGGAGCCTTCAAACACGCAATTAACATCTACAAAGGTGTCGATTCCGGCAATCAGTTCTCCCCGTTGATCAAAGCGAGATGGGTCCGCTAGGCTTGTTCCGGCCAAAAGAAGTTTCTCGGCGAGTTTTAATTGATGGTGCCTCTCTAATCTTGCTAATTGGAGACGATTATTGACACCTTCAGTCTCCTCCAAAGAATGCGGACTTACGCTTCTGATTTCATCGTCGTCTTGTCTCGCCAAACTAACTAAGTCAGTCAAATAGTATTCCCCTTGCGCATTATTATTTTCTATTTTTGAAAGCCAGCGATCCAACTTTGAGCCTCTGACGGCCATCACTCCAGTGTTGATTTCGCGAATATTTTCTTGATCAGGAGTAGCATCTTTTTGCTCTACAATTGCTTCAATGTTGCCATGAAAGTCACGCAATATTCTACCGTATCCAAAAGGCTCGAAGACCTCTTTAGTCAACACAACCAAGGCGCAACTAACCAAGAGATCAAGCATTTTGTTAATCGTAACTGGGTCGATCAAAGGCACATCGCCGTACAAAACTAAAACTTTAGAATCTTCGGCAAAGTCGGCAGTGGCAAGCTTAACCGCATGGGCTGTGCCCAGTTGCTCTGCCTGAGTCACAAACGAAATGTCTTCCGCCAAAGGTGATTTTTCGAAGTACGAAGTAATGTAATCTTTGCCTTCGCCAACGACCACTGTTTTTATGGCTCTAGGAATTGCAGCCGAAGCTCTCAAAACATGAGAAAGGAGTGGCTCTCCCGCAAGTTTATGCATTACCTTCGGGATGGTCGATTTCATCCTCGACCCTTTTCCGGCTGCTAGGATAATAATATGAGTATTGGTATGTTCGCTCACCATTTAAGGATCCTAGTTTTTGTAAGGGACACGTTACTTACAAAACTACCACAAGGCAAGCGAAGGCATTACAGGAAATTTAAAAAAGTTTGAACGGCAACCTAATAATAGATGATTCAAGTACTCAGCTTCTTGCGCAGCTTATCAACAGTGCGTAACTGCGCAGTCGCCTCAGCCAATTGCGCTGCCGCTTTTGAGTAATCAATTTCACTACTCTGGTTTGATATAGTCTGTTCGGCTAACTTGAGCGCTTCGTTGGCCGCCGCTTCGTCAATATCGCCCGCCCTAACTGCTTTGTCCGCCAAAATTGAAACGCTCGTTGGCTGCACTTCGATGTAGCCCCCTGAGAGGTAATAGACTTCCTCTTCCCCACCATCTTTAAGAAGACGGACAGGCCCGGGGTTTAAATCACTCAACAATGGTGCGTGGCCGGGAGTAATTCCCATCTCTCCTAAGGAACCTGTTGCAATAACCATGCTCACTGAACCAGAGAACAACGATTCATCGGCGCTCACTATGTCACATCGTACAGTGCTGTTCATTTCTTAGGCCTCTCTTTAACAGATCTCTCAGAGTTTCTCGCTTTTTGCGATGGCTTCTTCGATGGAGCCCACCATATAAAAGGCTTGCTCTGGTAGATGGTCGTATTCGCCATCTAGGATTCCCTGAAAACCAGATATCGTGTCCTTAAGAGATACATATTTCCCGGGGGATCCTGTGAACACCTCAGCCACATGGAACGGTTGTGATAGAAACCGTTCGATTTTACGCGCTCGCGAAACGGTCAACTTATCTTCCTCTGAAAGTTCGTCCATCCCCAAAATCGCAATAATGTCTTTAAGCTCCTTGTAACGCTGCAAAACTGACTGCACTCCCCTAGCCACATCGTAATGAGACTTGCCGACTATGAGAGGGTCCAATTGCCTAGAAGTGGAGTCAAGAGGATCAATAGCAGGATAGATCCCTTTGGAGGCGATATCACGACTGAGTACTACCGTGGAATCCAAATGAGCAAAAGTTGTAGCAGGGGATGGATCTGTAAGATCATCAGCGGGAACATAGACAGCCTGCACGGAAGTAATCGATCCAGTCTTGGTGGACGTGATACGTTCCTGAAGCACCCCCATCTCCTCCGCCAAAGTGGGTTGATACCCTACCGCAGAGGGCATGCGCCCGAGCAGAGCGGAAACCTCTGTTCCTGCTAAGGTATAACGATAAATATTGTCAACGAACAAAAGAACATCTTTGCCTTCATCACGAAACTGTTCTGCCATAGTCAACCCTGTTAAAGCTACACGCAAGCGATTACCGGGTGGCTCGTTCATTTGACCATAGACCATAGCCACCTTCGACTCGCTTGGACTCTCGACATTCACCACTCCAGATTCCTGCATTTCGTAATAAAAATCGTTCCCTTCCCGAGTGCGCTCACCTACCCCGGCAAATACGGAAAGACCAGAATGTTCTGTTGCGATATTATTAATCAGCTCCATCATATTAACGGTCTTTCCTACGCCCGCACCCCCGAAGAGTCCCACTTTGCCTCCTTTTGCAAAGGGACAAACCAAGTCAATAACTTTAATACCTGTTTCTAACAGCTCATCAGACGCTGCAAGCTCATCATATGCCGGGGGTTTTCGGTGAATAGGCATTGTGTCGTCGGCCTCTATTGGCCCTTTTTCATCAATTGGCCTACCTAACACATCCATAATTCTTCCGAGAGTCTTAGTGCCGACGGGGACTGAAATGGGGGCCTTGGTATTCTCAACATTTAGTCCCCTACTAATTCCTTCAGAAGAACCCATCGCAATAGTTCGAACGACCCCGTCTCCTAACTGCTGCTGCACTTCCAGAGTCAAGTCCTTGCCCTCAACCATCAACGCGTCATACACACCAGGCACCTCGTCACGAGGAAACTCGACATCGATAACAGCGCCAATAATTTGTACGATTCTTCCGCTACTCATTTCCGCTT
>NZJL01000013.1 GCA_002692165.1 Porticoccaceae bacterium | reverse complement strand
GAAACGCCGAGGCTATCGTCCAAAGCTGCATAGACACATTTGGCGGTGTCGACGGACTCGTTAACAATGCAGGTATTCTCAGAGATGCGATTTTTCATAAGATGTCCGAGGAGCAATTTGATTTAGTAATCGATGTCCATTTAAAAGGTTCATTCAACATGAGTCGCGCCTGCGCTCCATATTTTCGGGCTCAGCAAGGCGGTTGCTTTGTTCATATGACCTCCACGTCGGCCCTCATCGGCAACCTTGCTCAAGCCAATTATATGGCAGCAAAACTCGGTATAGTGGGGTTGTCGAAAAGCATTGCTCTGGACATGTCTCGTTACAATGTTCGGTCAAATTGCATATCACCTTTTGCTTACAGCAGACTCATTGGCACGCTACCGTCCGAGACTGAAGAACAGCAAACTCGTCTCAAGAAAATCAAGCAAATGACCCCAGAAAAAATAGCTCCATTAGCAACATCGCTGTTCGGCGATCATGCTGCAGACATCACGGGACAAATATTCGCGGTGCGTAACAATGAAATTTTCCTTATGAGTCAGCCAAGACCTATTCGATCTGTTCAGACATCGGATGGATGGACACCAGAAACTGTTAACTCGAGAGTATTTGAGGCATTTAAAGGTTCTATGTATGGCCTCGATGTTACCGCCGACGTCTTTACCTGGGATCCTGTCTAATGGTCGGCTCGGTTAGGAATTAAAATGTCTTTTGATTATGACACCCTCCTGAATTGGCCGTTTGATGAAGTTGAACACGCCTACACCAAAAAAGATACCATGCTTTATGCCTTAGGAATAGGGTTTGGGAGCGAGCAAACCGATCAAGGGCAATTAAAATATGTCTATGAAAAGGATCTCCAAACTTTTCCTACTATGGCTGTGGTACTCGGGCACCCCGGGAACTGGATGACCCATCCAAAAGCCGGCATTAATATGGTTAAAGTGCTCCATGGTGAACAACATTTGGAGATCCATAAAAATCTGCCAGCAGAGGGAACCATTATTGGACACACGAAGGTTCTAGATGTGATCGATAAAGGCACCGACAGAGGTGCGCTAATATCTGTGCAGAGAACGATCTACGAAAAATCCACTGGGGATCTCCTTAATACACAGATAGCCATAATCTTTGCTCGCGGGAACGGAGGCTTTGGCGGCCCCACTGGCAAAAGCATGCCAAGTCCACAACAGATGCCCGAAAGAGCCCCAGATTGTCACGAAGATTTGTTAATTGGCAACCATGCAGCTTTACTATACAGGCTGAATGGTGACTATAATCCTCTTCATTCAGACCCCGAAATAGCTAGGAAAGCAGGGTTTGATCGGCCCATACTTCATGGGCTAGCAACATATGGCGTGGCCGCTAGGGCTGTAGTAATTTCCTTAGAAAATGGTGCCGCATCGCAACTCACTCGCTTTAACGCCCGTTTTTCAGCCCCCGTGTTTCCGGGCGAGACTTTGCGAACAGAAATTTGGCACGAGGAAGACATGATGATTTTTCGCGCAAGAGTTCTTGAACGCAACATCACAGTTCTCAATAATGGTTCGGCTTATGTGAANTGATTAGCTGCGATCTGCATCNAAGCAAAACTCTTTTCTATAAACTATATCGTAAATTTTTTATGCTTCAACAAAATTAAGGTGAAAACTATGTCAGAAAACTTACCCGTTATTGCGATTCTGGGGGGAACAGGCGATCTTGGAACTGGCTTGGCAAGATNCTGGGGTGAAGCCGGTTTCCCAGTCATAATTGGCTCGAGAACTGCCGAGAAGGCAGATGCCGCAGTTGCCTCTATGCATGAAATATTAGAAGGACGAGGCATCAGTGAGATTAACCTTCGCTCTGATGAAAATCTGCGCGCAGCTGAGGCCGCCGACATCGTTGCGATAACAGTGCCATTTAGCCACCAGCAGAGCACCCTTAAGCACGTGGAACCTGCTCTTAAAGGTAAAATTTTGATCGATGCAACCGTGCCTCTGATCCCGCCAAAAGTGGCAAGAGTGCAGCTCCCCGAAGCAGGGTCAGCTGGCCAAATGGCTCAGGACCTTTTGGGTGAGGATGTTCGTGTTGTCTCTGCTTTCCAAAATGTAGCTGCTCATCATCTTCAAAAAGGTACTAATGCTGGCTGCGATGTCCTTGTAAGTGGGAATAATAAAGAGGCTCGTTCTCAGGTTATCAAGCTAATAGATGCCTGCGGTATGCGAGGATTCCATGCTGGCTCAATTGCAAATGCCGCAGCAGCAGAAGCATTGACATCAATTCTAATTTTTATTAACAAACAATATAAATGTCACGCAGGTATCTCCCTAACGGGTCTAGACCCCAATCCGTGAAAGTAATCGTCACCCCGGTAGCCTGCTAGTGTGCTCGCAGCGCGCTCATTTGAGTCTGTTCACACTGCCAGACTTCCCATTGGTGCGCCCGGGTGATGATCTAGCAGAGCTAATCAGCACTTCCCTTCACAGAGCCTCTTTGAAACTTGAGAATGGTGATGTCTTGGTGATAGCGCAAAAAATTGTCTCTAAAGCAGAAAACCGATACGTATACCTGAAAAAAATAATTCCGACCAAATGTGCTGAAAAGCTCGCGCTAGAGGTTGAAAAGGATCCTCGGCTTGTCCAGCTTATCTTAAATGAGTCCAAAGAAGTCGTGGCTAAGCGTCCAGGCGTTCTAATAGTCGAGCACAAAAGGGGTTATGTGCATGCCAACGCTGGCATCGACCAATCGAACATTTCATCTTCGGAGAATGACCCTAGAGTACTCTTATTGCCGAAGGACCCCGATAAAAGTGCTGAGAAACTGTGCGACAAATTAAAGACAGCGCAAGTGTCGCAGCTGAGTATTATAATAAACGACAGCGCCGGCAGAGCTTGGCGAAATGGGTCCATTGGCTTCGCAATAGGGACCAATGGTTTAAAGGCTCTTGAAAATATGATTGGGCACAAGGATTTATATGATCGCGAAATGGTCGTGACTGAGGTTGCCGTTGCCGACGAACTCGCAGCAGCAGCGTCTTTTTTGATGGGACAAGCAAACGAATCAGCCCCTGTTGTGCTCATCAGGGGCGCTAAAGTCAAACCGTCGCGTGAAGGTTCTGGCATGCTCATCCGTGAAAAACATAAGGACTTATTTCGATGAGACCACCGCATGCTATCTAAAAGTTCTAAACACAATGTGCTCAATTTTTCGGGAGGAGTAGGCGGTGCTAAGTTGGCTTTGGGTCTGAGTAGAGTTTTACCCTCCAATCAGCTATCAGTGGTTGCGAATACGGCCGATGACTTTGATCATTTTGGCCTTCACATTAGCCCCGACCTAGATACCTTGATGTACACCCTTGGGGAGGTAAATAACAGAGAACTGGGTTGGGGCTTGGATAGTGAAACCTGGAACATGTTAGAAAACCTAGGCCAGCTTGGCGGTGAGACTTGGTTTCAACTGGGGGATCGAGACATGGCAACACATCTTTTGAGGTCGCAATATCTGCGCGAGGGGCTTTTACTTTCAGAAGCAACATCCAAGCTTTGCAAACGACTGGGAGTAACGCATGAGATACTCCCAATGACCGATCATAAAGTGCGGACCAAAGTTCAAACTAAAAAAGAGATGCTAGAGTTTCAAGAGTACTTCGTGCGCCAGCGTTGTGTGCCTGTAATAACAGACATTCATTTTGATGGCATAGAGGATGCTCTGCCGCAAGAGTGCTTTGAAAAGAGATTGAAGGACCCTGATTTGTCCGCTCTGATAATTGGCCCCTCTAATCCTTTCGTTAGCGTTGATCCGATAATAAGCATCCCCGGAATCCGGTCACTGATGATTGACAGTGATGCTCCAGTGATAGCCGTGTCTCCAATTATCGACGGAGACGCCGTTAAGGGCCCTGCAGCAAAAATGATGCGAGAACTAAACATGTCTGTGTCTTGCAGCGCCATCGCTGAGTATTATGGTGATCTGCTCAACGGATTTGTGATTGACGAGAGAGATGCTCAATCGGCAGAAAGAATTCGAAACAGCGGTTTAAAGGTGCTTGTAACACCAACCTTAATGCGCACTATTGATGATCGTATTAGACTTGCCACGGAGATTTTAAACTTCAGTTTGACAATTTATTAATCAGCGATTGTCAATCTTCTACATAGGGTTAATGTTATGCATGTCCTACTACCACTTAAAAAAGTATCGGACGCAAAGGAGAGACTGTCCATCCTTTTGGATAAAACCCATCGGCAAGGTTTATTCAAAGCAATGACTGATGATGTGATTTCTGTTTTAACAAAACATCCCGGTATCTCACGTGTTGCAATAATTTCTGACGATCCCGTCGCTGCTCAACTGGCTGAAGATTACCAAACTGAACTTTTAACTGAAAATGAACTGAAGGTGGGGGGGCTTAACGCGGTTATTCAAGCGGCCGTTTCCCGCCTAGCACTTCGTCAAATAGATGATGTGATGGTAATACACGCTGATTTACCGCTAATTAATGCGGCTAATTTGTCTCAACTGATATCCTTACATAATAATAGTGATGGCCCGAGGCTAACGATAGCGCCTGACCGGCACAACAATGGCAGCAACTGTTTGATCTGTAACCCAGCATCTACCTTCACTTTTAAGTACGGGAAAGATAGTTTCCGCAAACATTGCGCGCAAGCTGACTCTCTCCGATTCGGGATTCAAGTATTGGAAAATCCTGACATTGGTTGCGACATAGATTATCCCCACGATCTTGTGCACTTTCTTGATCGTACAAAAGGACGCGGTTCAACTCACACTGTGAAATACCTAAACAAAAATGGTATAACACACACTTTCATTAACAGTATTTGTAACCAATCTACTATGCAAGGCTTGCAACATGAACGGGTTAGTTAACCTTCCTGACAGCTCAATTGAAGATCGACTACGGTCACTGCGAGATGGCATCGATTTGCCAAGTAGTTCAGAGGTCCTGTTGCTTGCGGATATTGATGATACAGCGCAATTAATAAAATTTGCGTCAAGCATCCGTGACAGAGGTTTTCGAAATAACATTACTTATTCTCGCAAGGTTTTTATTCCACTTACGCAGTTGTGCCGAGACGTCTGTCACTATTGCACCTTTGCCAAAACACCAAAAAAAATCGACAAAGCCTTCATGAGCCTAGATGAAGTTTTAGTCGCGGTAAACCGAGCCGAAAAACTGGGCTGCAAAGAAGCTTTATTTACTCTGGGCGAGCGCCCGGAGATCCGATACAAGGCGGCACGCGATGCTCTCGCTGATCTGAACTGCTCCACAACATTGGAGTACCTAGCCAAGGTAGCGGCAGCTGTTTGTGAGGAGACAAATGTGCTACCCCATATCAACGCGGGCTGCATGAGCAGTGATGAAATCGCTTTACTGCGCCCAGTTTCGGCATCCATGGGCATCATGCTTGAGTCGTCGTCTCAGCGTCTCTGCGAAAAAGGAATGCCACATTTCGGTTCGCCTGATAAAGATCCGCGTCGTCGATTAGAAACGATGGCCCGAGCGGGTGAAGCATCCGTTCCATTCACAACAGGAATCCTGATCGGTATTGGCGAAACCCGTCTGGAAAGAATTGAATCACTACTAGAAATTCGCAGGCTCCATGATCGCTATGGCCATATACAGGAAATAATTGTTCAAAATTTTCGGGCCAAGCCTGGTACAAAGATGGCAAAGGCGCCAGAACCTGGTCTTGATGATCTGTTATGGACTATCGCAGTAGCACGAATCATATTCGGGTCCAAAATGAGTATTCANGCACCGCCAAACCTATCGCCGGGNGTCCTGCCTCTTTTGGTGTCTGCTGGAATCAATGATTGGGGAGGAGTATCGCCAGTCACACCGGATTACGTAAACCCTGAGGCCCCCTGGCCGCACTTAAAAAAGTTAGCTCTAGAAACAGAGGCCGCAGGCAAATTTCTGCAAGAGCGACTCACTATTTATCCTTCCTTTCTTCAAAATCACCACCGCTGGTTAGAGTCGGCAATGGGGACCAAAGTCCTCTCTATGGTTGATTCCGAAGGATTCCCGCGAACAGATAGCTGGGTGCCGGGCATGAAACAACAGGTACCATCTATTCTTCTTGATAGCGAAGCAAAAAATTTCAACGAAAATGCTATATCGAGGGATATGAGTTCGATTGTCTCTCAGGCACTTCACGGAGGGTTGCTGTCTGAATCGGACATTGTCCGCCTCTTCCAAGCGCGAGGACCGGAGGTATCGTACGTATGCCACGCGGCAGACAAAATGCGACAGGCCACCGCGGGCGACACAGTGACCTACGTGGTCACTCGAAATATAAATTACACAAATATATGTTACTTCAAGTGCCAATTCTGCGCCTTCTCAAAAGGGAAGTTAAGCGAAAACCTCCGGGGCAGGCCTTATGACCTGGAATCAAAGGAAATAACTCGAAGAACCAGAGAGGCTTGGTCGCGAGGAGCTACAGAGGTCTGCCTTCAAGGCGGGATCCACCCAAATTATACAGGCCAGAAATACCTGGACGTTTTATCAGCAGTGAAAGCTGGTGCACCTAATATGCATATTCATGCTTTTTCTCCACTGGAAGTTTGGCAAGGAGCTGCCACACTTGGCATCACCGTGAAGCAATTCCTTGAGCAGCTAAAGGCTGCTGGATTGGGGAGCCTCCCCGGCACAGCAGCAGAAATTCTGGATGATGAGGTGCGGGCTATTCTGTGCCCGGATAAAATTAATACCTTTCAATGGCTCGAAGTCATAGAAACCGCGCACAATCTGGGCCTGAATACAACCGCCACCATTATGTTTGGCCACGTTGACCGCCCAGTCAATTGGGCGCGTCACCTTATCAGGATTAGAGATTTGCAAATCAGAACCGGTGGATTTACAGAACTTGTGCCTTTGCCCTTTGTTCCGCTCGAGGCACCCATTTATTTAAAAGGAAAAAGCCGCAAGGGACCGACCTTTAGGGAATCTATTCTAATGCATGCTGTTGCTCGCCTGGCGGTTGGCAAGCATATTACCAACATCCAGACCTCGTGGGTGAAACTTGGTGAAAATGGCACCAAAATGTGCCTAAAAGCCGGCGCTAATGACCTCGGGGGTACATTGATGAATGAGACAATCACCAGATCAGCTGGCGCGACTCATGGCGAAGAGAAAACACCCCGAATCCTTGAGGCTATAATCAAGCAAGCAGGCCGTTGTGCAAGCCAGCGAACGACACTTTACAAAAAAGCGCCCGAAGATCAGATCTATAAATCATACAATCCCAAGAGACTTGTCCGCATCATTAACTCGCAGGTCAAAAGGAAGCCTCCCATGAAACGGGGCGCGATCTGCAAACCAAAAATTGACAGCTTTGGAGTATATGCGCAAACTACTTTTATTAATAGTATGTTTTAGACTTTAGGTGACGGCAAAAAAAATCGGTCAATTGCCGGGAGATCAATAATGATAAGTCGAAAAAAAATAGTCTATTTCCTTTTTACGCTCGTTTTTTTTGCTCTAACTTCGTGTGACAAGCGAGAGGCAGATTCATCTAAATCACACGACNAAAACATATCTAAAGACAAATCCGATATATTGGAATTGTATGGAAAGTGGGCCGCGGCTGTTGAAGAGGGCGATAGGCAACAGTATGTGGACATCTTAGATGAAAACGTCGTTTTAATTGCTCCAGGAGCCGGAGATATTGTTGGAAAAGCGGATTATGCGACCTTTTTGTTTCCTGTCTTTGAAAATGCAACATATAAGATCGAACCAGTGGGGAGTTTTGATATCGAGCTCCTCAGTGATTTTGCTATGGTTCGTTACGACTATATTGTGCATGTCACTATGAAAGAGGGCTTTGATAACATAACGAACTCAGATGCCGCTCTGACCAAAATGACCAATAATTCGAAATATCTCGATGTGCTGAAGCGCCAGGACTCAGGTGATTGGAAAGTATTCAGACACATGTGGAACGAGGGACCGAAAAATGATTGACCCAGCTACACAAAAAATTGAGGCCATCAAGTATGCCAGCATCTTTTGCGTGGTCCTGATGACGCAAAGCTGCGGGACGAAACTCGCAGAGGTATCTTCGGTAGTTGCGAGTCCCGTGATAACTGCTGTATCCGGCGAAGATCTCTACAATGAAAAGTGTGCTGCCTGTCATGATGGTCCCGTTGCTCGGGCACCGCATAAAATTGTGTTTCCGCTTCTGGGTCCTGAGCATGTTTTAGCTTCTATGAATGAGGGGATCATGCGGGCGCAGGCCGCCGGACTGACTCAAGCACAAAAAACTGTGCTGGCAGAATATCTTGGCGAACGGCCAATTCGGCAAAATACAGTATCCAAACTGCTTTTTTGCAACGGAAATTCGAACGATATCCATCGAAAGCGGTCAGACACGGAAATTAAAAGCTGGGGAATGTCTCCGGAAAACAGGCGCTCTGTCTCGGCAGACGTTGCCGGCTTATCTAAGTCGGATATAGGGCAGCTCGACTTAAAATGGGCATTCGCATACCCAAATGCCAAACAAGCTCGCTCTCAACCGATCGTAAGTAAAGGGGAAATATTTGTTGGTAGCCACGACGGTACTATNTACTCCTTGGATCTCAACACGGGATGCGCTAATTGGACTTTNAAAGCCGACTCAGAAGTNCGTCATGCCTTGTCACTTGGCCATTGGAGGGATGATAACTCTGAAGCTCTTTTCTTCGGAGATCTTGCTGGTAACGTTTACGCCATTAACCGTCTGGGCGGAAAATTAATCTGGAAGTCAAGACCAAATGACCACCCAGACACTGTGATAACAGGTAGCCCCAAGTTATTCGAAGACAAACTTTATGTACCTTTGTCGTCCAGAGAATGGGCGTCCGCGGCTAACCCAGCATACGGCTGCTGTACTTTCCGTGGCGGAGTGGCGGCGTTGAACGTCTCGGATGGCAGCAGGCAATGGGTAAGCTATTCCACCGATGAGCCCGCTCCCACTGGCCAAGTCAACACCGAAAATGTTGCTTTGATGGCTCCCTCGGGAGCACCCGTCTGGAATAGTCCCACCATTGATGCTAAGCGTAATCGCCTCTATGTGGGCACTGGTGAGAACTATTCATCACCAGCGTCAGACACAAGTGATGCTGTCCTGGCGATTGACTTAGAAAATGGTGAACTGCTTTGGCATTATCAGACATTAGAAAAGGACGCTTGGAACATGGCTTGTTTTGTTGGGGGACCAATCGGAAATTGTCCATCAGAGAATGGTCCCGACCTCGACATCGGTGCTTCCATAATACTTGCGACCCAAGAAGATGGTCGAGATATATTATTGGGCGGTACAAAAGGCGGTCTNGTNTTTGCNTTANATCCAGATCAAAATGGTNNATTNTTATGGGAAAACAAAATCGGGTCCGGAGGNTTCAATGGCGGCGTNCATTGGGGCATGACGCTGCTTGATCAATCTNTGATTGCAGCGATTGCNGACACAGATTACGGTTTCGATCCAGACTATGAGGGACATCCCGGCCTGTATTCTATCAATATAAGTAATGGAGAACTCAATTGGCATGCACCCGCAGAGGATCACTGCGCTGAAGGCAGCAGACCGATGTGTGATCATGGTTTATCAGCTGCCATAACATCTATTCCGGGTGCTATCTTCGCAGGATCTTATGATGGCAGTTTCATGGCTTATGACAACCGCACCGGAGAAATTTTATGGAAATTTCTTACCAACCGTTCTTTCGAAACCATATCTGGTGAGACTGCTAGAGGCGGTTCAATCGAAGGGGACGGGCCGGTTGTAGTGGATGGAACTGTTTTGATTAACTCTGGTTACTCATTCGGCACCCGCATGCANGGCAATGTGCTTTTAGCTTTTTCTGCAGAGGGTAGCTAGAGCTAAGTTTGTTTGCTCGAGCCTTATTTCCCAGCGGTCACCTGAATGCGGGCTAGAATCATTGGGCCTCAATACCGGAGACGACAATTACTCAGAGTATGGCATTCATTAGTGCAGTGTCTCCATATATTGGCGTCACCTCGACGACTTTATCATTATTGAAAACCCATACCTCTGCAAAACTAAAACTAGCACTTTTGCCCGTTGATCTGCCAGTGCAGTTACAGATGCCAATTGCCACCAATTTGTTGTCATCACCAAAGATTCCCTCAAAATCGATTTTAAATTCCGAATAAAGACCACCCATTTTCTCTGCGAGGGCCCGAATTTCATCCGCTCCCTTATGATCTCCACCATATGGCAGCGTCTTAGCCTCGCGAATGACCGAATTCTCGTCCCAGTAGCTCATCCATTTCTCAAAGTCACCTGCAAAAAAGGCTGCATATATGTCCTCCAGAGTTTTTCTATCCCTTGCTTCTTTCGACATGGACCAGTTCTCCTCTAAAATCTAGTTCATTGAATGCATTATTTCGTCGCTATGAACTCGAGCGCCGCGTAAAAGTCATATACTTCCAAAGCACTAATTAAACATAATGGCTATCCAGATCTTTTTTCTCTGCGGAGTTTTGATGGACTCTTGACTTAAGTTAGTCAGCATCAAAACCAAATTGGCCTAATCGTTCATTTGGCGCGTCTCATCTACCGTGAGCTCTAGGTTCATTTGCCAAATCTTCCATCTACCATCTGAAAATCGCACCTTAGAGTGATAAGTTCCAAGAGCGAGCCATACTTTTTGGTCGGGCAGTGTATGCCATGCTTGAAGATAGCTACGCAACAGTGCTTCACCTTTCACTATGTTCCCAAAATCGTCAATTTCGAGCTCCTTGATATCCACCAACTGAGTGCCTATCAAGTGTTGTGTTGGACCCATAGGTCCGAGGCTATTGGTGACTAATTCTAACCACCCACTTATACCACTTTTTTTAATGGTATCAACGCCGGGGCCAAAAAAGCTTGCCTGCAAATCTTCAGAAAATATATCCTGATAGATGGAATTTCCACGCGCTATTGACGAGGGGTCCGTCAGACCCAGCAAATCAGTCGCATAAGCATAGCGGCGCTGCAAGTACTCGATGTCCAAGGTAGCTTGGTGCCGAGCCCCTGCCATAAATGCCGTATCATAAAGCTTGTTCCCATTGGTCATCGCCAGTTGCTCTTGGGCCCAACCAGCATGTTGTTTGGTGCTCTCCAGGGGCGACCGCTCATTTTTCGAGTCTGTCATCATAGCAACGGTAAATAAAAACAGACCCAGATAAATACATAATAATATCTTAGTGTTCACTCTGACCGCCCCTTAAATTTAATTCTGGATCGCTGATCTCCCCCGACTCCTTTTCGTCCTTGTTTCGGTTGTCTTAAACTCTAAGTTCATTGACCATACTTGCCGACCAGCGTCAGTCGAAAAACTTAAGTCCGATATATAGGTCCCCACGAAAAGGTACGCATCATCTTTGCCGATGTCATGCCAAGCCTGCAGTTGACTTCTTACGACATTGGCGGCCCTCCGTTATGTTGCCTGCGTTGCCAATTTGCAGCGATTGGAACTTTACCAACTACGTGCAAATAAAGTGCTGTGCTGTCCTCATGGGCGATAAAACTCTAATCACTATGCTTAGCCAATCGCTTATGCCTCCGTCTCTCCTGGGCTGGTGATTCCGCTCGATGCTCATAATCTTGGCGTTCGGCACACAAATCTTGCGTTAGATTGCGGTCGCTTCAGCCACGTTTTCGGCTTGATTTGTTCCCAACAAATCAGTGGCTGTCGGACATCAGCGTTGCAGATATTCAATCTCCTGAGTGGCCACAGCAACCGACCGCCTTTTATAAAACGGCTCTGACACTAGTGTCCCTCGATTTTTAAAATTTCTACACAGCTAGCACTGTTTCTGGTCATTCAAGACCTCTGATACCCGCCTCCCTGAACAGAGGTTCGTACTCTGCAAAGTGCGGAGCACTTGGCGTAGCCCCAATTGTCACCCCCGCGTCAGTGGTCAGAGTGTGCCCGGTGGTGTATCCGGATTCGTCACTTGCTAACCAAAGAGCTGCATTTGCAACGTCCGCTGCAAGCCCAGGCCTATCCTTCAATGGTGACATCTCAACAAGCTGGTCTATTGATTCATCAACCTTTGAGGGGTCTCCAAAAAAGCTGGCAGCCACCATCGGGGTGGCCATGGCTGCTGCTGCAATCGCGTTAACACGAATTCCTTTCCCACAGAGTTCGGCCGCCACATTTTTTGTCAGCCCTACAACTGCATGTTTTGCTGCCGCATAAGCATGAGGCCCCCAACCTCCCATTATGCCTGCAGTACTTGACATGGAAATTATAGAACCTTTGCCGCGAGGGATCATAACCCGCGATGCATGTTTAATAGTGTAGAAAGTGCCGTGCAANAANACATCAATNGAATATCGCCACTCGTCGGCCGGGGTTGTNGAAATAGGTCCCACTGCTCCGATAATTCCCGCGGAGTGGAATACCGCATCAAGTTGCCCAAATCGCGATATGGCGGAATTAACTGCTGCTTCAACATCACTTTCCTTGGTAACATCACAGGAACAATAGATGGTTTCACCCGGGAACCGATCACTCAACGACTGTCCAAGCCCGTCCTGGATATCACAGATGACTACTTTAGCCCCCTCTTCGATAAAACGCTCCACGGTTGCTTGTCCGAGACCGCTGGCAGCGCCAGTTATCAATGCGACCTTTCCTTCTAATCTCATTACCTAGCCTCCTATTCTGNAAAAANTNTTNAAAGCTTGTGTGNATANCAAGACGCTATTTACTCCGCAACAGTTCCAGATGTAATCGACATACTGTTATCCACAACAATCCGCGTGCCATTGACGAACTGCGACTCGTCCGAGGCTAGATACAGCGCCGCATAAGCAATATCTCGTGGTTCTCCTTGCTTACTGACCGGGACTTCCGACATCGCAGTCAGGGCCTCTTGGCCGTATTTCTTCAACATTGACTCTCCAAAGGAGGTCACCATGGGTGTGTCGATGCCGGAGGGGTGAATAGAGTTACAACGCACACCATTTTTATTCTGCGCGCAATGCACCGCCACCGCTCTGGTGTATGAGTCGATAGCTCCTTTTGCCATGCAGTAAGCCGCTACGTAACTTTCCCCCTGAATCGCCGCAANCGAGCACATGTTCACAATTGAGCCTCCGCCACCGGCTGCCATTAATGGTATGGCGCCTTTGCAACCAAAAAAAACGCTGTCAACATGGACTGCCATTGTAAATCGATATTCTTCTGTGGTTTGGTCCTCGGGATTCCCTACTCTCACGACACCCGCGTTATTTATTAGAACATCTAACCTCCCAAAGCGCTCAGTAGTTTCGTTTAAAACTTCTGTCCAACGTTGCTCATCACTTACATCCTGATGCATAAAATGACAACCCAATTCATCCGCCAAGGCTTGCCCTTGTTTGTCAGCTACGTCAGTAATTATGACGTCTGCTCCTTCAGCCGAAAACAATCGGGCATCTGCCTCCCCAAGACCCATGGCCGCGCCCGTTATAATTGCAACCTTACCTTTTAATCGATCCATTTGTGTTACCTTCTCTCGCTAGATTAAATTTTTTTAAATAGTAACAGAATAAACCCCACATCAGTAAAATGAAAAGATTGAGTGAGCATCGCTGTCCACTATGTTGTGCTCCGCCGGCATGATAATATATTTTATTGAATTAACGATTAAGAGCCTGATTATTGTTACATCAAAAACGGGTACTGTACTCTGAAATAATCGTTGCAAGTAACTAGCGCGTAGAATGCTAGCAATAGTCTTAAATGCAACCCTAGTTGCCGTAGTTACTTTGAGGAGTTGGTTTTTGAAAAGTTTTGAGTTCACCCCAGCAAGCATGCCAGACGACGTGCCGATGTTACGGTCTCGAGTAAGAAAATTTTTGGCCAAAGAATTGGTTCATATGCAAGCTGCAGACAAAGCAAAATCGTGGAGCGGATTCGACGCTGGATTTAGCCAAAAACTCGCTGAAGAAGGCTGGATTGGGATGATGTGGCCGCATGAACTTGGCGGTGACGAGGCAACTGCGCTTCACCGTTATGTTGTAATCGAAGAATTGTTGGCGGCGGGCGCGCCCGTCGCCGCACATTGGATTGCCGACAGGCAGAGCGGCGCGCATATAATCCGCTATGCCTCCCACGAAGTGCAAAGACGTTTTTTACCTGCAATTGCCGATGGCAAAATGTACTTTTGCATTGGCATGAGCGAGCCGAACTCAGGCTCTGATCTTGCCTCCATTAAAACCAACGCTCACCGGGTGGAGGGGGGATGGGTGATAAACGGTTCCAAAATCTGGACTACATTCGCACATCGTTCACATATGATGATTGCTCTTGTCCGAACAACACCTAAGGTAGAATCGCGGCACGCTGGTCTCAGCCAATTCATTATCGACTTGTCAGCCGAAGGCGTGAAGATAAAGCCCATTATCGATCACCAAGACGAGGAACATTTTGGGGAAATATTTTTTGATAACGTTTTTGTGGCCGATGACATGCTATTGGGAAAAGAAGGCGATGGCTGGGCCCAGGTTAACTCAGAGCTAGCTTTGGAAAGGAGTGGCCCAGAGCGCTACCTCAGCAGCTACCGTCTCTTTGAAGAACTTCTGGTAAGCCTCGAGAAGGATTGTGATGACATTACCACCGCCACCATAGGCGAAATAGCCGCTGATTTGTGGACTTTACGACAAATGTCTCTGTCTGTTGCCGGCCAGCTCGCAGATGGAAAAGACCCGTCACTTGAAGCAGCAATGGTGAAAGATCTCGGGGCTTGCTTCGAGCAAAACCTGCCGCATGTCGTCCAAGCTCAGCTTGGGGGCAGCATTCCAGAAGATAGGGGAAACAAACTGAACGAAACGCTGAGTTACATCCTAAAGGCGTCTCCTGCTTTTTCACTTCGGGGTGGAACAAGAGANATACTTCGCACCATTATTGCTCGAGGACTCGGCTTAACATGACTGAGCAACAACTCTTACTTCAAGAGACAGTGGACAATGTTTTTAAAGAAATGGCAGCTAATGGCCAACGTCTTCTAACGTCTTGTGATTTTCAATCGCAGTGGCTTACACTACAAAATCTGGGTATTGACAACCTTTTTATACCCGAAGAACAGGGCGGTTTCTCCGGCTCTTGGGAGGACGCCAGAATAATCTTTTACCTCGCGGGAAGACATGGCATAGCACTTCCGATCTGCGAAACGATTGTCGCAAAAAAACTCCTACTTGAAAATAATATATCCATTCCGGAAGGTCCGATATCAATCGGGATTAACAGCTCGGAACACCTGATCTTAACGGATCATAAAACTAACGAATCGGTATTTTCAGGCTGCCTAGAATCTGTGCCNTGGGGAAATCAATCAAAAACTGTCGTAACATCTTGTGAAAATCAAGCTGGGAACAAATTGGTACTGTTGCAATGTCAGGATGGAAAATGTACTGACGATCGTCCCAATGAAGCAGGAGAGCCTCGCGCGAATATCAAATTCGATAAAATCAGCGTCCTCGGGATTGCCGAATCACAACAGCCGTCTCAACATCTCTTGGGAATTGGCGCGCTAATGCGCGCCTCACAGATATCCGGAGCACTTGACGCCGCCCTCCAGTTATCAATCATGCACGCTAAAAATCGACAACAATTTGGAAGGCCACTTGCAAAATTTCAAGCTATACAACAACAACTAGCTCTGTTTGCTGAGGAGTGCGCAGCTGTTAATTGCGCCACACTTGCCGCGGCCCGGGCCACAGAACTAGGTGATAGCTCATTCGAGATCGCGGCGGCAAAGTTACGAGCTAACCGATCGATTGGCTTGGCAACTTCTATAGCTCATCAAGTCCATGGCGCCATCGGTTGTACAAAAGAATATGATTTGCACCGATTTACACAACGCCTCTGGTCCTGGCGGGCAGAATATGGAAATGATAGGTTTTGGGCAAGACATTTAGGTCAGCAGGTTCTTGCCGCCAAAGAGAAAGGTTTTTGGAAGTTCATTACGGCGCGTAGTGATTGTGCCGCCGCGAAATCAATACTTTGAAGTCGCAAGTGGAGTTGAAAGAAGGAGCCGAATGAAATGAAAACTCCGAAACTAATAGACATAAATCTTTCCGTTGAAAACGACGTCGCTATAGCTACTCTGGACAGAGATGATGTTCGAAATGCCTTGACGGGGACAGCCATGATTGAAGACATTATTTCGCTTTGTAACTGGATTAATAGCAATCATGAAATCGGCGCAATGGTTATTACCGGCTCAGGAAAAGCTTTTTCGGCCGGTGGCAACATCAAAGATATGCGAGATAGAAAAGGTGATATTTTTGGCGGAACCCCAATATCTCAGCAAGATGGCTACCGCCGAGGTATCCAACTTATGAGTCAAGCTCTTTATAAACTTGAAGTCCCCCTTATTGCTGCCGTCAATGGCCCTGCAGTCGGCGCTGGCCTGGACGTAATCTGTATGTGTGACATCCGATTTGGGTGCCAATACTCGAGCGTCGGCGAGACATTTGTGAACCTAGGGCTGATCCCGGGGGACGGTGGCGCATGGTTTTTACCCCGTATCGTTGGCTATCAACGCGCTGCTGAAATGACTTTCTCTGGTAGAATTTTGAGTGCCGACGAAGCAAAAGAAGCAGGTATTTTTTTAGAGCTTGTGCCCGCGGAATCTTTGCTAAATAGAGCCGTAGAGTTGGCCGAATCTTATGCCAATAAACCGCGCGAGGCTATTAGGATGAGCAAGCGTCTGTTGCGAGCAGGTCAGCGGCTTGAACTTAGTGACTTTCTCGATCTCTGCGCGAGCCAGCAAGCACTCTGCCAAACCAGCCCGCAACACAATGAGGCAGTGGAAAACTTTTTTAAAAAAAGCTAATCGCTTTGGCTAACCGCTTTACATCACTTAATATGTGCCAGAATGCCGTCCAGTTCATCTAAGCTGTTGTATCGGAGTACAAGCTTTCCTCCGCCCGAAGGAGAATGCTGAATCTTGGCATCCGCCCCAATACGATCCGAAATATCCTGCTCGAGGCGGGCTAAATCTGGCTGAACTATTTCTATTTTGGCTTGTTTAGATGGCTTTTTTTGAAAACTCTTCACCAATGCCTCAGTTTGCCGGACTGATAGTCCCCTTTCGATTACAATAGCTGCGGCATCAATCTGCGGTTTTCCAATCAAACCAAGAAGACATTTTGCATGACCTAAATTTAGTTCTAGGCGAGCCAGGTAATTCTTTACGAGAGGTTCCAAATTTGCCAGACGCATTAAATTAGTTACCGTGGTCCGCGATTTTCCGACCGTGTCCGCGATTTCCTGCTGGGAAAGATGAAATTCATTTTGCAGTCGCGTTAATGCCGCGCTTTCCTCCATCGGATTAAGATTCTCTCGCTGAATATTCTCGACGAGCGCCATGGCAACGGCTGCTCGATCATCGATATCCCTGACTATTGCTGGCACAGTTTGAAGGCCCGCCCGCTGCGCCGCCAGCCAGCGACGTTCTCCAGCAACAATTTCATACCCACCAGAAGAAACCTCACGTGCGATGATGGGTTGCAAAATTCCTTGTTGCTCAATAGATGCAGCCAATTCGTCGAGGGCCTTAGGGTTATATTCTGTCCTGGGCTGATATTTTCCTCGCCCCAGAAATTCTATGGGTATATCCCTTATTTCTCGGTCAGAAAAAAGGTGCTCTTTCAGAGTATCGTTTTGATCTTCATAAGAAGTCTCATAATCACCCATCAAGGCATCCAACCCCTTGCCAAGGCTTTGTCTTTTAATGCCCATTTTGGCCAGCCTCCCGATCTTTCAAGACATTTTGTGTTCCTGATCATTTTTTAATATTTCAGCTGCGAGAGCCAAGTAAGCAGTAGCCCCTTTTGAATTCCTATCATATGCTAAAGCTGGCTTTCCGTGACTCGGGGCCTCGGCAAGCCTCACATTCCTGGGAATGCTTACTCGATATAATTTATCGTCAAAATATTTCCTCAATTGTGCTGAAACTGCGTTTGTCAGACTACTTCTCGGATCGTACATGGTCCTCAGGATGCCTTCTATACGCAAGCGTTTATTTACATCCCTAGAGATCTTGCGGATCGTGTGATTAAGGGCGGATAATCCCTCCAGGGCAAAATATTCGCATTGCATAGGGATCAAAACTCCATCACCGGCAACCAATGCGTTGACGGTCAGCATATTTAGAGAGGGCGGACAATCGATAATAATATAATCATACTTTTCGCTTACTTCCAGCAAGCATCTAGCAAGCCTTTTTTCCCGCTCCGGCGCTTGCATTAACTCTACCTCCGCCGCCACAAGGTCCCCGTTTGAAGGTAACACATGGTAATTACAATGTGCGCTGTTTGAAATAACTCTTTCTATATTCTCTCGGTTCGTCAGGAAATGGTAAGTTGTATAATCGCATAATTGTTTGTTGATGCCTGATCCCATCGTAGCATTACCTTGAGGATCTAGATCGACCAACAGTACACGATTTTTATAGTAGGCCAGGGAGGCCGCCAAATTTACACTTGTTGTGGTCTTACCCACGCCGCCTTTCTGATTGGCGATAGCTATAATTCGGGTCACAGAGTTTTACCTATAAATCCTGAGCTTTAATCTTAATTATATGCCTATCTCGATCTAACCCGGGAACTGTTAGTTTTTTTAAACTCACGATATCATATCCATCAGGTATGCCTTGCATTTCTGTATGAAGCACTTTTCCTTTCATGGCAACGAATATAGTCTTTTTTGTCGCCAGATGAGCACAGCTTTCCAACATCGCTGGCAATTTAGAGTAAGCCCTTGTTATGATCATGTCGTAGGGCTGCTCAGGACAATAGTGTTCCACTCTTTTATTAATTTCCCGAACATTATCCAAACTCAGCTCATTGCGCACCTGAAAG
The DNA here is from genome assembly GCA_002692165.1 of Porticoccaceae bacterium. Classification (GTDB taxonomy): domain Bacteria; phylum Pseudomonadota; class Gammaproteobacteria; order Pseudomonadales; family Porticoccaceae; genus TMED48. Next base: position 17,335 of record NZJL01000013.1, on the reverse strand, counting down.
AGAAATCTTGTCTTTTTTCCATTGCTATCAATCAAGGTGAAGTCATTCTTTGGCAGCATTATCGATAACGGAATTCCGGGAAATCCTGCTCCTGTTCCGACATCTATGAACCTGCTTCCCTCTAAATGGTGCAGTAACGAAAGACTGTCCAATATATGGACCCTTAATAATTCTTCTGGCGTCTTTGCAGCCGTGAGATTGTAAACTTCATTCCATCGGGTCAGTAGCTCAAGGTAATGCAAAAATTGCTCTATCTGCCTATAGCAGCATGATAATCCCAACGTATCTAAGCCATCGATAAATATTGCGCGATAGTCATCTCGCAAGCAAGATCTAGGCTGCATATTTCTTCAAAGAAATGAGCAATAATGAAATGGCCGCGGGCGTAACTCCTTGTATTCTGGAAGCCCGAGCGAGGGTTTTAGGCTTTGCAGCAGATAATTTTTGTACCACTTCGTTTGATAAGCCTGACACATCAGAATAGTTAAAAGTCGCTGGGATGGCAGTATCCTCGTGATTTTTTAATCGAATTATTTCATCCTTTTGTCTCTCGATATAACCAGAATATTTTGCTTCAATCTCCAATTGCTCTCCCACAATTGGATCTATCCGCTTTTCAGGGGATGATACCAAACCATAATTTATTTCAGGTCGTTTTAATAGTTCGAAAAGATTATATTCCCGTGATAGTGGGCGTTTTACGTAAGCGGCAATTTGTTCGGCTGCGTCGCTTTTTGGCTGAATCCAAGTGGTTTTTAAACGCTGGCGCTCAGTTTCCATTGCGTCAATTTTTTCGTTGAATGATCGCCATCGGTCTTCTTTCACAACTCCTAGCTTATACCCTACCTCAGTGAGCCTCTGATCCGCATTATCTTCTCTTAACAATAGCCGATATTCAGCACGGCTAGTAAACATTCTGTAAGGTTCATCCGTGCCCATACTTATCAGATCGTCCACTAGGACACCGATGTAAGCTCGATCTCGCCCCGGACACCAAGATGACTCACCCTTTACCATTAATGCTGCATTGATTCCAGCTAATAGCCCCTGGGCTGCCGCTTCCTCATATCCAGTCGTGCCATTTATCTGCCCAGCAAAGAACAGGCCTTTAATAGCCTTGGTTTGTAAAGAATAATCTAAGTCTTGTGGATTAAAATAATCGTATTCTATTGCGTACCCAGGCCTTGTTATATGGGCGTTTTCAAAACCTTCAACTGTCCTAACAAAATCCCATTGAAGGTCATAGGGCAAGCTAGTTGAGATTCCATTGGGATACAACTCTTGCGTATTCAGACCTTCTGGTTCCAAGAATATTTGATGTTGATTCTTATCCGAAAAACGCTCTACCTTGTCTTCAATTGAAGGACAATAACGAGGACCAATGCCTTCGATAACTCCGGTATAAAGAGGCGACCGGCCAATACCGCTGCGGATGACGTCATGAGTTCTGAGATTAGTCTTCGCGATCCAGCAGCAAACTTGTTCAGGATGCTGATTACGATTGCCCATAAAGGACATTATGGGCCTTGGCTTATCGCCCCACTGTTCAGGCAACTTGGAAAAATTGACACTCCGAGCATCAATTCTCGGTGGCGTACCTGTTTTCAATCGATCCACTCTAAAAGGAAGATCACGCAACTTCTGAGCTAAGGTAGACGAGGGTGCATCACCGGCTCGACCTCCAGACTGATTTGCCATACCGACGTGAATTTTCCCGCTTAAAAAGGTTCCTGCTGTGAGAACCACAACCTCGGAACGAATCTTCAAACCCATTTCAGTTATAACACCAACAACTTTATCGCCACTTATCATCAGATCATCGACCGGTTGTTGCAATATCGATAAGTTGGCTTGATTCTCTAAAGCGAATCGGATCGATTGCTTATATAAATTTCTATCCGTTTGCACCCTCGTTGCCCTGACTGCAGCACCTTTTCGGGAATTTAAAATTCTAAACTGAATACCTGCCCTATCAGCGGAGGCCGCCATGACACCCCCGAGAGCATCAATTTCCCTAACCAAGTGACTTTTGCCAATACCGCCGATAGCTGGATTACATGACATTTGTCCCAANGTTTCAATGTTGTGGGTTATTAACAATGTGTTCTGACCCATCCGGGCTGATGCCAAACAAGCTTCTGTGCCAGCGTGTCCGCCGCCAATAATAATTACATCGTAGAAATCGGGGTAAAGCATGATACCTATTCACTAAATTTAATGTGGGGGACGGTATTTTATATTTGTTTTCATCTAAGTAATACTTTAATTAACTTAAATATTATATATTTATATATATATTTATTGTTGTTATTATTACTGATATAAAATTAAGTGGAAAAGTAATTAAAATTTATTAAATTCAGTTAGTTATATAAATGGTATGTTTGTTATGAAACGGTGGAATAGATGTAAAATACTTATGCAAAAGTGGAGATAATTTATATCAGTTTTAGGATTCCCAAAGTATATCTTCAAAAAACGAGGATAAAAACAATAAATATACTCGGGTTATTGACACCTTAGTCAGTCATGTAATCATGCTGTGAATAAATTGTTTTAAATTTAAATTCATGGTCACAAAAAATTGTGTAAAATTTGAGATCTACATATAATTTAGTTATGGTTAGGTATAACTTTTTTTAATNTTTGGAATAAGTCAATGAAGAGAACTTTTCAACCCAGTAATATCAAGCGAAAGAGGACCCATGGTTTTCGTGCTCGAATGTCTACAAAAGGTGGAAGAGCCGTGATCAACCGTCGGAGAGCCAAAGGTCGTAAGCGACTAGTTGCTTAAGAATGGAGCCTGAAAAGTTCAGGCACAAACTTCCAAAAAATCTTCGATTAAAAAACTCTGAAGACTACCGGGCGGTGTTTGATGGCAGTGACGTAAAAGTGGCGCATCCGGGTTACCTGTTGATAGCTAAACTTAATAAGAAAAAATATTCACGGCTGGGTTTGGTGGTAGGAAAGAAAAACGTTCCGAAATCAGTTGCACGCAATCGTTTGAAGCGATTAGTAAGGGAAACTTTCCGACAATTCTCTATTGATCCGCCTGTCGACGTGGTTTTTTTGTCTAGAAGAGGGGTTACAGACATTGGAAAACAGGAAATCTATTCAATTTTGACCAAGGCCTGGAAAAGGCTCTCGCTGAAATNTCATAACTTAGAGAATTCTCTTGACTAACATACTTATAGCTTTCATTAGGTTTTATCGGTTTTTCATTAGCCCCATAATTGGCCAGAATTGTCGTTTTTATCCCACTTGTTCAATGTATGCAATAGAAGCTTTGCAAGCACACGGCTTTGTAAAAGGAATGTACTTAACAGTTTGTAGAATTTTTAAATGCCATCCGGGTCATATGGGCGGCTATGATCCAGTTGCAAACGAACAGAATACTCGTGAACCGCAAAAAGCGAGTGATTTAGAGTAGTTAATCTTATGGATTGGATAAAGGTCACCTTATTAGCCTGCATGGCTCTCGTTGTTTGGATGCTTGTAATAGAATGGAATCGTTTTGAACCCCCACCCCCAGTCTCAGCCGTTACAGAAACATTCCTTAGTAAGGATGTTCGAAATGAGGATCTTCCTGACGCTGAGCGCAAAACATCTAATAATGACTTACCACCACAAAAAATAGAGACGGACGTTACTTTTGTCGACTCGGGAAGCGCGGGCGTCATTACTGTAATAACCGATGTTGTTAAAGTGAATATAGATCTTAGAGGCGGAGATATTGTAGAGGTGGAACTACTGGAGCACCTTAGCGACATGCCTCAAGATGGTGGTAAACCGATTAAAATACTCCAGCGTTCTACCCAAACCAATTATATAGCTTCGAGTGGCTTAATTGGACCAAACGGAACTGACAGTAGAGAAAGGGGTAGGCCCGTTTTTGTGAGCTTGAAAAACAATTATAAGTTTGGAGAACAAAAGCAACTAACTGTGGATCTCACTACTGAGCAAGATTCGGTCGAGTTTACTAAAAGGTTCATTTTCACTCGCGAAGGCTATGACATTAAAGTGAAGTACCTTATTGATAATAGGGGTTCTGTAGACTGGCGGGGCAGTTTTTTCGGTCAAATAAAGCGCGATAATAGTGCGCCGGTCGAGTTGGATACCGTTCTTGGACAGCGCCCATTTCTTGGAGGAGCTTTAAAAGAACCAGATAAAAACTTTGCCAAATACAGCCTAAACGACATTGATAATAATAATGTGGCTACATCTCTCAAAGGTGGATGGATCGCATTCTTACAACATTACTTCGTAAGCGCTTGGATACCCCCTCATGATGATATGAATCGTTATTCTTTCAAAAAGTCAAATACCCAATCTTCAGTCTATTTATTTAATTTTGTTGGTGAAGAAATTCGGCTTGCGAAAGGGGAGCGAGGAGAATATACAGCCAACTTTTATGTTGGGCCAAAGGATCAAATTGAACTTGAAAAGTTGGCTGAGCATCTTGATCATGTCGTTGATTACGGGATTTTTTGGGTAATATGTAAACCAATATATCAGTTGTTAGTGTTCATACACGGGGTGGTAGGTAATTGGGGATGGGCTATTGTTGGTTTGACAGTTGTTATAAAACTCCTGTTGTTTCCCTTGTCTGCGAAAAGCTTAAAGTCTATGGCTCGATTAAGAAGTTTGCAACCCGAGATGGAAAGAATCAAAGAGTTATACGGTGATGATAGACAAAAAATGGGCCAAGAACAGATGGCGCTATGGAAGAAAGAAAAAGTAAATCCGGTTAGTGGCTGCTTGCCCATGCTTCTGCAAATGCCTGTGTTCATATCTCTCTATTGGGTCTTAATGGAAAGCATTGAAATCAGACATGCTCCTTGGCTCCTATGGATCAAAGATTTATCTGCCATGGACCCTTACTTCGTCTTGCCCCTTGTGATGGGCTTGAGCATGTGGGTAATGCAAAAACTTCAACCTCTTCCAAGCGATCCCATCCAGGCGAAAGTAATGCAGTATATGCCCATAGCCTTTACATTTATGTTTCTTTGGTTCCCTTCTGGTCTTGTGCTTTACTGGACAATAAACAACTTATTATCACTAGCGCAACAGTACGTGATCAATAGACAAATTTCCGATGTGAAATAGGTTTTAATTTTTGAAAATTGTTTCTTAACAGTCTCGACACTATCGTAGCAATCGCGACTCCCGCCGGCGTTGGCGGCATAGGGATTGTGCGTTTATCGGGAACTGACCTCAGAAAGTTTACTCTGTCGATTTTAGGCCAAGAAATACAGCCTAGAGTGGCCACTTACAAGGAATTTCTTGGTGCTGAGGGAGAGTGTCTTGACACTGGCATCGCGCTTTATTTTTCGGCACCCAGCTCATTTTCCGGCCAAGATATTCTTGAATTACAGGGACATGGCGGCAGCGTGGTGCAGGATAGATTAATCCAGCGATGCATTGAGTTGGGAGCCAGAATGGCAAGGCCGGGAGAATTTAGCGAGCGAGCGTTTTTAAATGGCAAGTTGGATCTGGTAGAAGCAGAGGCGGTGTCCGATTTAATAGAAGCGGCCTCAGTTCAGGCAGCAAAATCCGCGATTCGTTCTATGTCCGGAGACTTCTCCAAAGAGATAAAAAATCTTGTAAATTCATTAAAAAATGTCAGGGTGTTTTTGGAGGCATCGATTGATTTTCCCGAGGATGACATTGAATTTTTGGATGAACCAATATTGTTAAACACGTTAGACGATATTTTAATCAGACTTGATGACATAATTAACAAGGCGCGTCATGGTGTTTTGCTCAGAGACGGTTTAACCATCGTGTTAGCGGGGAGACCGAACGCCGGTAAATCAAGCCTTCTTAACTGTTTAGTCGGAAGTGATGAGGCGATCGTAACACCGGAGGCCGGCACCACAAGAGATGTATTGCGAAAGTCTGTAGTTATAAATGATATCCCGTTGCAATTGATTGATACAGCGGGGTTGCGAGAAACCAGCGGCATTGTAGAGAAAGAAGGAATTCGAAGAGCCTGGTCAGAAATTGAGGCGGCGGATCATGTTCTGTTTATTGCTGATGCAGCAGACATAACCGAGCCATCCATCGAGACCGTTTGGCCTGATTTTTTTATAAAATTTCCAGAATCTTCTACTTTACTTACATTAGTATTAAACAAAATTGACTTAACTGACTTCGCGCCTGGAGAGATGATCGGCAGGAAATCCACATTCTGTATATCAGTTAAAAATCGAACCGGGATAGACACTTTGGTCAAATACCTACTCAAGCAGGCAGGGCAGCTAGATCGAGGCTATGGGGGTTTTTCGGCACGGGGCAGACATGTTGCTGCACTCAAAACTGCATTAGTATCTGTGACAGCAGGAAAGAAACAAATGATTGACTCTGGTTCCACTGAGTTAGTCGCAGAGGACTTGAGACAAGCACAAAATAGTCTTTCAGAAATAACTGGGAGTATAACTTCTGATGAATTGTTGGGAGAAATTTTTTCGTCATTTTGTATTGGAAAATGACCCTTTCGATCAAATCGGTCAATTTTTTTTTCTGTCTTTCAAGATTTTATAATATTATCATATTACCACTGTATTTATTACTGTTTATACACATCTTATCCACAAATAGTGGTTAATAACTGACCATTTTTTTTTCAAAAAATGTTAATTGTTAAAAGATAAGAAAATTTTAAACTATTGATTAAAATAGATTTTTATTTTTAATGGAGTTTTACAAAATAATTATCATTTGTGGATAAATCTACTTTCTTTAGATATGATGTGCATCAAAACTCAAAGATGCAGATTGAAACTCATCATATTAAGAACTTTCAGAACTTGGTACTTTATTACCAGAGAAATAGCTCTCCTAGATTGTACCTGAACGATTGATTTTAAGCTTAGACTCACATGTAAGAATGTTGGTTAGAACAAAGGAAAAGATTATGCCAGCTGAAGCGGCCCATGTCATTTGGACTCAATGTCAAAACCAGCTAAGAGACGAACTTCCGGAGCAGCAATATAACACTTGGATCAGACCACTTAAAACTGGAGACGCCGATAGCTCCGACAAATCATGGGATGAGCTATGTTTACTTGCGCCAAACAGGTTTATAGAAGACTGGGTGAAAAACAAATTCAGTGACAGAATCCAGGAATTGTGCAGGGAATATGGTGGGGAAACAGTTTCTTTGCGCGTGACTAGCAATGATTTACAAAAGCAGTTTTTAAATCGGTCTTCTGAAGATATCAGCGATATTGAGGTTGAGGTTGACCATAACGTGCATTATAAATCAAGTCAAAAAACGGCATCTGAATCTGTAGCTAAATTAACCTCTGCGGCAGAAAAGAGCCTTCAAAGCAATCTCAATTCAAACTTTATATTTGAAAATTTTGTAGAGGGCAAATCTAATCAGTTGGCCTGTGCTGCGGCTCAGCAAGTAGTTATTAACCCGGGGGGTTCTTATAACCCTTTATTTATTTATGGTGGAGTAGGTCTCGGTAAGACGCACTTGATGCATGCTGTAGGCAATGCTATGCGTGGCTCTAACCCGAAGGCAAAAATTGTGTATTTGCATTCTGAGCGATTTGTAGCGGACATGGTTAAAGCGTTGCAGCTGAAGGCTATAGATGAATTTAAAAATTTTTATCGTTCCGTAGATGCACTCTTGATAGACGACATTCAATTTTTTTCTGGCAAAGAACGCTCTCAGGAGGAGTTTTTTCATACTTACAATGCCCTTCTGGAAGGCGGTCAGCAAATGATATTGACATGTGACCGTTACCCAAAGGAAATGGACGGAGTTGAGGAGAGACTCAAGTCAAGGTTTGGATGGGGGCTAACTGTAGCCGTTGAACCGCCAGAGTTAGAAACGCGAGTGGCAATTCTAATTAATAAAGCTCAACAAGCAGGGGTTCCATTGGCTCGAGAAGCGGCGTTTTTTATTGCCCAAAGAATTCGGTCTAATGTTAGAGAATTAGAGGGAGCATTGAAGCGCGTTATGGCTCACGCACAATTCTCCGGGCGCGTGATAGACATAGATTTAATTCGTGAATCGCTTAAAGATTTGTTGGCACTGCAGGACAAGCTGGTTACCATAGACAATATCCAGAGAGTCGTAGCAGATCAGTACAAGTTGAAAATCTCAGACTTGCTATCAAAACGACGTAGTCGCTCTGTAGCAAGGCCAAGACAAGTTGCAATGTTTCTTGCAAAAGAATTAACTAGTCACAGTTTACCGGAGATAGGGGAGGCGTTCGGAGGCAGAGATCATACAACAGTATTGCATGCGTGTCGCAAAATACGCGAATTAGAAATTGTCGACAAAGAATTAAATCGAGATTTAAAAAGCTTATTCAGAAAACTATCCACTTAATCAATATTCGGCGACCCCAAGGAAATCATATGAAATTCAGCTTATCACGCGAAGCCCTTCTGAGACCTCTGCAAGTAGTAGTGGGTGTAGTTGAGCGGCGACAAACTTTGCCGATACTTTCGAATGTTCTTTTAAGTATTGATGGGGAGAGGCTGTCCATAACTGGCACGGACTTGGAGGTAGAAATTATAGGTTATACGGAGACGACTCAGGTTGTCGAAAGTGGAGAGATCACAGTTGCAGCTCGAAAACTGGTGGACATAGCTCGATCTCTGCCGGAAGACGCAAAAATCGATTTTTCTAGCGGTGATGGGAAAGCGCTTGTAACTAGTGGACGGAGTCGATTTACATTGGCGACCCTCCCTTCCAATGAATTCCCATCTGTCGATGTTGGTGAGAAGACACTCGAGCTTTCTATGCAAGGTAGAGCAGTCAAAGATTTTATCGACGCTACCTCATTTGCGATGGCGCAACAGGATGTTCGTTATTATCTAAATGGTATGTTATGGGAGGTGTCAGAAAATAACCTGCGAGCTGTAGCGACTGACGGGCATCGTATGGCGCGGTGTGATGTTGCATGTGATGTGTCTGCAGATGCTCCCCTTAGCGTGATAATACCCAGAAAAGGTATTGTAGAACTCTCAAGATTGTTAACTGAAGACGGAATAGATATATCGTTAGGATCAAATCATTTAAGAGTAACATCTGCAAATTTCTGCTTTACTTCAAAACTGGTGGATGGAGCTTACCCTGATTATGAACGGGTCATGCCAAAAGGAGGAGAAAAAATCGTTTTGGGTGATAGAGACGAATTGAGGCAGGCTTTTAGTCGCGCGGCCATTTTATCTAATGAAAAATTCAGAGGCGTGCGTGTGCTGCTCTCATCAGGTTCCTTAAAGATGATAGCCAATAATCCCGAGCAGGAAGAAGCTGAAGAAGAAATGTCTGTAGACTATTCGGGTGATGATTTGGAAATAGGCTTTAATGTAAGTTATCTACTGGACGTGCTCAGTGTACTTAAAGGAAAAGATGTTCGTTTAAGTCTTTCCGATGCTAACAGCAGCGCTCTCGTGGAAGACACATCAAATGATAATGCAGTATACGTAGTGATGCCCATGCGATTGTAGTTTTTTGTTTTACTTTTGCTCTAAAGAGGCATTTATGCAAAATGCAACTGTCATCACTTAAGATTTTTCACGTCAGAAACTTGAATACAGTAAATTTGCATTGCAACCCAGTTGCGAATGTATTCTTCGGAAGTAATGGCAGCGGTAAGACTAGCTTTCTTGAATCCATCTATTTATTGGGTCGTGGGCGATCTTTCAGGCAAAGAGATCTTAGGTTAGTGGTCCAATCAGGAGCCAAGGAGTTGGTTGTTGCTGGTACCGTTCTCAGCGATCTAAGCGGATCACCCTCGAATTTAGGTGTAAAAAGAACAATAGAGGGCCGCTTTGAGGCCCGCCATAACGGGAGGGGGCTTCGATCTGCGAGTCAGCTGGCTCCTAAGTTACCCCTTCAGGTCGTAGATGCACATAGCTTCATTCTCCTTGAGGGGGGAGCCATGCAGCGTCGACAGTTTATCGATTGGGGCGTGTTCCACGTGGAACAAGACTTTGGCAGTGTTTGGCAGCGGATGCAGCGAGCATTAAAGCAGCGCAATCATGTGCTTCGTCATGATAGAATGGACGATGAGCAGCTGGTTATCTGGACAAGGGAGTTCGTCACTGCCTCGGATGCAATAGCTCAACATAGACGAAGTTATTTGGCTGAGCTAGAGCTTGAAATCGCTAGCATATCAAAGTATTTCGAGAGTCTGGGGGCTCTGACTATGGAGTACGTAAGCGGTTGGGACAAAAAGTTGGCTCTTGCTGATGTGTTAGAATCTGATATCGAAAGGGATCAGAGACTAGGAAGGACTCATCAAGGTTCTCATAGGGCAGATTTAATCGTGAAAACCGAAGGGGTGCCCGCCGCGGAGAGACTATCCAGAGGGCAATTGAAACGGCTTATATATATTTTGAAATTGGCGCAGGCGTCGCTGCATAAGAAAAGAACGGCAGAGGCATGCGTCTTTTTACTCGATGACCTGCCCGCAGAGCTTGATCCTTGCCATCGCAAACAAGTTATGGATTGCTTGAATCAGCTTTCTTGCCAATATTTTGTTACAGGGATAGAAAAATCAGATTTCAAAGATCTTCTGGTTAATGTCGCGCATCATATGTTCCACGTGGAACAAGGCGAGATTTCTCCGGCCTAAATTAGGAAACGAATAAATTATGACCGACGATAAAAATTATGACTCTTCAAGCATCACAGTGCTCAAAGGATTGGATGCAGTTCGAAAGCGGCCTGGGATGTACATTGGTGATACAGACGATGGAACTGGTTTGCATCACATGGTCTTTGAGGTCGTTGACAATTCTATTGATGAGGCTTTGGAGGGTTTTTGCTCTGAAATTCAAGTGGTTATCCATCCGGATGAGTCGATTTCTGTTATTGACAATGGACGAGGTATTCCAACAGAGATGCATGAAGAAGGTGTTTCTGCGGCGGAAGTGATTATGACAGTGCTGCATGCGGGCGGAAAATTTGACGATGACAGTTACAAAGTTTCAGGAGGACTCCATGGCGTAGGTGTGTCAGTTGTAAATGCGCTTTCAAAAGATTTGCGTTTAACTGTCCGCAGAAACGGGAAAGTATATGAACAATTTTACAAGCATGGAGTACCACAGTTGCGCTTGCAAGCGGTGGGCAACACCAAGAGCACTGGCACTGAAATACACTTTGTTCCCTCTCCTGATACCTTTAATAACATAAAGTTTAGTTTCGAGATACTGGCTAAGAGGCTCAGAGAGCTATCTTTTCTAAATGCGGGAATCAAAATTGTTCTTCGTGATGAGAGAACCTCCAAAGAAGAAAGCTATGGTTATGATGGAGGATTGAGAGCCTTTGTTGGTTTCTTAAACTTAAATAAAACGGCGATCAATAGCATATTTCACTTTTGTGTGGAGCGGGATGATGGTGTGGGCGTCGAGGTTGCAATGCAATGGAATGACGGATTTCAAGAAAACTTGCTCTGCTATACTAATAATATTCCGCAGAGAGATGGAGGTACTCATCTTGCGGGATTCAGAGCTGCATTAACACGAGGCCTAAATAGTTACATAGAAAAGGAAGGCTTTGCCAGTAAGATAAAGGTAAATACTACCGGAGATGATGCCAGAGAAGGACTCACGGCAATAGTATCTGTCAAGGTGCCTGATCCGAAATTTTCATCTCAAACCAAGGACAAGTTGGTTAGCTCGGAGGTAAAAACTGCAGTCGAACAAGAGGTGGGAAACAAATTTAGCGATTATCTTCTTGAATTTCCTCAAGATGCTAAGTCGGTGGTCAATAAAATGATTGATGCCGCGAGGGCAAGGGAAGCAGCTAGAAAAGCTAGAGAGATGACTCGACGAAAAGGCGCTCTTGATATAGCTGGATTGCCAGGCAAGTTAGCAGATTGTCAGGAGAAAGACCCGGCCTTATCCGAAATCTACCTCGTTGAGGGCGATTCTGCTGGAGGCTCCGCAAAACAAGGCCGGGATCGTCGAACTCAGGCTATCCTGCCGTTAAAAGGAAAAATTCTGAATGTAGAAAAGGCCCGATTCGAAAAAATGTTGTCAAGTGCAGAAGTTGGCACACTAATTACAGCACTAGGTTGCGGAATTGGATCTTCAGAGTTTAACTTAGAAAAACTGCGTTATCACACTATAGTGATTATGACAGACGCTGATGTAGATGGATCTCACATAAGGACATTATTGCTTACTTTCTTTTTCAGGCACATGCGCGAGCTAATTGAAAATGGTCATATTTTTATAGCCCAGCCACCGCTTTACAAAGTCAATAAAGGGAAGTCCGAAGAATACCTTAAGGATGATATGGCTCTGACATATTACCTTACTAATAAAGCCCTTGAGGATGCCAGTTTGCATGTCAACAAGGACGCCCCTGCTATCCGAGGGGTAGCGCTAGAGAGTTTGGTAAGATCATTCCAACAAGTTTCCGGAATGATTGAACGTTTGTCTCCAATTTATCCTCCAGATATTCTTAAGGCCATGGTATATGCCGAAGAATTTAGATCCCATTTGTTGATCAGCATTGATGCGATAAAAAATTGGTGTAACGAACTAGAAGGGAAACTCAGGTATGCCGAAAACGGAACGCACAGTTACATCGTTGCTATTATGGAAGATGATGAGAGACATATTTTTTTGCCCTCGGTTAGTGTTACTGCGCATGGAGTATCTCAGGCGTACACGTTTAGTCGCGACTTTTTTTCCTCTCATGAATATGAAGCCATGGTGGCTCTCGGGCATAGGCTGAGAGGGTTGTTAGAAGATGGGGCATTCATTAAGAGAGGAGACAGGAAAAAGCAGATATTAAACTTTGAAGATGCGCTACGGTGGCTAATGGCGGAGTCTCGGCGAGGAATAAATACTCAGCGGTATAAAGGACTTGGAGAAATGAATCCCGGACAGTTGTGGGAGACGACTATGGATCCAGAAAATCGTAGAATGCTGAGGGTGACCATTGATGATGCAATCACGGCGGATCAGATGTTTACCACTTTGATGGGCGATAACGTCGAACCAAGAAGGCAGTTTATAGATAGTAACGCTCTGTCAGTGGTCAATTTGGATATCTAGCTATTTTTTGATGATTAAAAGGATATCTTTGCTACTAGATTTGGTCTGCTCAGATAGTCGAGAGTAATGAAAAATCAGCCACATTGCAAAACAACTGCCTTAGCTCTTTAAGCAAAGCTAATCTATTTCTTTGCACATCAGGTTCTTTTGCCATAACAAGGACTTTATCAAAGAACTCGTCAATCGGCTCTCTCAATGAAGCCAACTCCTTTAATGTAACTGCATAGTTTTTTTCAGATATGAGTTTTTTCGCAATCAATTTCTTTTGCTTCACTTCGTCGAACAAATTTATTTCTTCGGGTTCTCGTAACATAATGGGATTAACTTCCAAGTCTAAAGAGGTCGCGATAGATAAAATATTCACAACACGCTTGTTAGCCGCTATTAATGCTCCTGCGTCTTTGAGTTGACTGAATTCAGAGACCGCCATAACGCGAAGATGAATGTCTAAAGGATTAACTAGCTCAAGCGCTGAAACTGCTTTAAAGATTTCTATAGCTATTTGTTTCTCCTTATAGATTCCTGTGAAACGGCCCAAAGTGTAAGTAAGCGCTTGCTGTTGTGCTTGATCAGCCTCAGCCGTGTTAGATATTAGATTTCCAGCATAATTTATCGCCTCTTTTAAATCGAGATCAATGTTATTTTCCAGTATTATGTTCAATAACCCTAGACAAGCCCGACGAATGGCGAAGGGATCTTTTGATCCGGAGGGCTGGAGGCCGATAATAAATATGCCAACTAAAGTATCTAAACGATCTGCTATTGCCAGAGTAATACCCTCAGGGCTCTTCGGAGTTTTATCTCCGGCAAAGCGTGGTAGGTAATGTTCGCTAATGGCGGTTGCTACTTTAGAATGCTCCCCATCATTTTGTGCATAATATCCTCCCATAATCCCTTGTAAATCTTCAAATTCTCCAACCATGTCTGTGACAAGATCGGCTTTACAAATTGCGGCAGAGCGAGTTGCCAGACCTGACGCACTTCCAATTAAATTGGATAAGAAATGACATAGTCTTACAAGACGCTCACTCTTTTGAAGCAAAGAGCCCAGCTGGGCATGATATACAACCCCTGAGAGTTTTTTTCTTTTCATCTCCAAGCTTGATTTACAATCATTTTCAAAAAAGAATGCAGCATCTGCTAACCTTGCTTTTAAAACCCTTTCATTACCGATCCGGACTTGGCCTGCGTCGGTGCTTTCAATGTTGGCGACAGTTATGAAAGCAGGCATTAGTCGTCCGTCCTCGTCCACGATGTGGAAATACTTTTGATGGGCTTTCATGGATGAAATAAGAGCTTCATCCGGCACGGTTAAAAATTTTTCATCAAAATGCCCCAAAAGGGGTACAGGCCACTCAGTTATAGCAACCACCTCATCAATCAGAGATTCATCAATGACGGCTGTGCCGCCAAATTGACATGCTAGCCTTTCAACACCCTCTAAAATAATTCGTCGTCTTTCCGCGATTGAAGCAACAACATATTGCTCCTTGAGCTGCTGTTCATAAGAACTTCCCGATTTGATAGGGATTTCGGTATTGGCATGAAAACGATGTCCCCGACTATGGGTCCCGGAATCAATGCCCATAATACTTTTCCTTAAAACTTCTTCACAATATAGGATAACTACCCAGTGAATTGGCCGAACGAACTCACTTCGGCTTGCGCCCCAGCGCATACGCTTTCTTACGGGAAGTTTGGCGAGAACCTGGTTTATCAAGCTTTCTATGATTTCTTTTGTATGTTCTCCCTCAATGGTCTGGTTAAAAAAAAGCTTTTCTTGCTTTCCATCGGCACGAACAAATTGCCTCAGATCTCCTATTTTAAGTTTATTTCTTTTCGCAAACGCTTCCCCTGCTTTTGTAGGCGAACCATCTCCCTTAAATGCAATATCCAAAGAGGGCCCCCAGACGCCTCGCTCTTTGTCTGGCGCTTTTCTCTGCAGTGATTGAATCCACAGCGCCATTCGCCGGGGGGGTGGCATAGGTGGTAATGTGAGCATGGGATAAATTATTTTGCTTGAGTGCAGAACAGATTCCCGATGAGAAGGCCTCTGATAGGTGGCTAACTTCGGAAGAAGGCATCTCTTCTACACCAATCTCGACTAATAAATCATCACTCATTAGACCAGCAAGCCTTCGCTAAGCCCGGCTCTTTCTAGTATCTCTTTGTCGGCTAAAGGGAATCCCTTAGCTGCTCGCGAATCTAAATAGCCTTGCGCTACGCCTCTTGCTAGGCTCCTGACACGAAGGATATAGCGTTGTCGTTCATTTACGGAAATTGCTTTTCGTGCATCAAGTAAATTAAAAGCATGAGATGCTTTCATTACCATTTCGTAAGCTGGCAAAGGCAGTTTGCGAGATACTAATTTTTTGCTTTGGCTCTCAAAGTGGTCAAAACTTAGAGTCAAAAACTCGATGTCGGCGTGTTCAAAGTTAAAATATGACATTTCCACCTCGTTCTGATGGAACACATCGCCATAGCTGATCTTTTTGCCCTCCTCCTCTGTCCACATGAGGTCGAATACATTGTCTTTGCCTTGAAGGTACATAGCCAGTCTTTCGACTCCATAAGTGATCTCTCCTGTGACTGGATAGCACTCCAAACCTCCGACTTGTTGGAAATAAGTGAATTGGCTACCCTCCATTCCATCGAGCCATACCTCCCAACCCAGCCCCCAAGCCCCTAAAGTGGGTGATTCCCAGTTGTCTTCCACGAACCGAATATCGTGAACACTGGTGTCCACTCCAATTGTGTCAAGTGAAGAAAGATAAAGGTCTTGGAAATCGTTCGGAGACGGCTTCATTACCACCTGAAATTGGTAATAGTGCTGAAGCCGATTGGGGTTGTCCCCATATCTGCCGTCTGCTGGTCTCCTAGAGGGTTGAACATAAGCGCTTTTCCAGCTCTCTGGGCCTATTGAACGGAGAAAGGTGCCCGGATGGAAAGTTCCAGCACCGACTTCCATGTCAAGCGGTTGCAAGATGACGCAGCCCTTTTTTGCCCAGAATTGCTGGAGGCAGAAAATCAGTTCTTGCAGAGTTTTCGCAGGATTGACAGCTTCAGTCACAAGAGTATCTCGATGGTTGATAATATTTCCCATACTTCAATTATAAGGCCGCAAGACTAGAATGATAGGCCATAAGATGGTGAAATGTAGCAATTAGATCAAAGTAACATTAATTTCTTTCGTAACGCGTTGATTTGGGGCGAATATCAACGCGGATTTTTTAAAGAACTATTGATTAGGGCAGAAATTATGAGCGTATCAGGGGGCCATAGGCCAGTTCGTAAAGCCATCTTTCCGGTGGCGGGATTAGGATCGAGATTTTTACCGGCAACCAAAGCCAGTCCGAAAGAAATGCTGCCCGTAGTCGATAAACCTTTGATTCAATATGCTGTTGAGGAGGCTGTCAAAGCCGGTATTACCGAGATGATTTTTGTGACAGGAAGGACAAAGAGAGCCATAGCCGATCATTTTGACAAAGCCTATGAATTGGAGCATCAGTTGGAAAAAAGTGGAAAGCGCCAGTTGCTTCAGATTGCTCGAGAGGTCGTTCCCAAAGGGGTAAGCTTTACCTACATCAGACAAACCGAAGCGCTAGGCTTGGGTCATGCGGTGTTGACTGCGGCACATTTAATTGGGAGTGAACCTTTTGCCGTGTTGCTTGCCGATGACTTGATTAGTCCTCAAGCGAGCGCACTGGAACAGCTGGTTCAACAGTATGAATTAACGGGTAATTCCGTGATTGCTGTCCAAAGTGTGCCGAGCCCAGAAATCTCAGCTTACGGAGTGATTAGTGGTCAAAAACATGCTGAACGACTCTACCTACTGGATAATATTGTAGAAAAACCAAAATTTGAGGATGCTCCCTCGGATAAAGGCGTGACCGGAAGATATATTTTTACTCCTCCGATCCTTGATAAACTGCGAGTTTTGGAGCCCGGGGCAGGAGGAGAGTATCAACTTACCGATGCAATCCAAGCCCTCCTTTCTGAGGAGCGCATATTGGCTTATGAATTTGCAGGAACTCGTTATGATTGCGGCAGCAAAATGGGGCTGCTCCGAGCCAACATTGAACTCGGATTGGAACACCCTGATATCTCCAACGATCTCCGTAAATATCTTAAAAACGAACTTCTAAAAGAGCTATAGGATTATAAATAAGTGGCAATCGCGAGGCAATTGAGGGGGCGATTAAAAGGGCGATAAATTATGCTGGAAATCTAATATCTAACACGGCTGAGGCTGATCAAGCACAACAGCAAGCGCTTACTTACACTTTGGGCCGTTTCA
>NZJL01000012.1 GCA_002692165.1 Porticoccaceae bacterium | reverse complement strand
CCACTCCCTGAGAGATTTGCCCCTCGACAGAGCCGATTAAAAATACTAATTCGGTTAAAAGAATTAAAGAGAGGGTAGCTGGTCCGATCCATATCCTTGGTTCAAGCCATTTCCGCTCTCGCGCATCCCCCTCTTCTCCCAAATTAAGCATCATGATTACAAACACAAAAAGCACCATGATTGCGCCAGCATAGATCACAACCTCCAGTGCTGCAGCGAATGGTGCGCCAATGAGAAAAAATATCACTGCTATCGATAGGAGAGATACGATCAGGTAGATAAGTGCATGAATTGCGTTGGTCCTGGTCATCGCCAAGATGGTGGCGGCTAACGCGACAGCGGCCGCAATGTAAAAAAGCATCATTTCAAGCATTTATGTAATCCATTTGTCCCATTTCATTNGCTTGTAAGAAATGGGATCCTTGATCATGGCATCAAGCTTTTGGTGTCAATTGGCGCGCTTTCGTTCAGCGCCTCACCTTTATCTTTTGTAGCAGTCTGAAGCCCCGAAACTCTGTAGAAGTTGTAGTCTGGATACTTGCCGACGCCGTTTATTAACAGGTGTTCCTTTTCATATACCATGTTTTGTCTGTCGTATTCACACATTTCAAAGTCCGGCGTAAGCTGAATGGCGTACGTCGGGCAGGCTTCTTCGCATAGCCCGCACATGATACACCGAGAAAAATTGATCCTGAAAAACTCGGGGTACCAAGTGCCATCCTCTCTAGTATCCTTCTGCAAAGCTATGCAATCAACCGGGCATGCGGCAGCGCAAAGGTTGCAAGCAACACATCGTTCCTCGCCATCTGGATCTCTAGTTAGCACGATTCGGCCCCGATAGCGGGGTGCCAAGTATGGCATTTCTTCCGGGTACTGAACCGTTTCGGCCTTGCGAAAAAGGTGAATGAAGATCTCCCACATTGAACGCAGCATGCTCAACATTAAACCATCTCCTCCATCCAAAGAAGTACTGCACCAGTTACTGCCAAGTTTATCAGCGTTATCGGAAGCATAATCTTCCAACCAAGATCCATGAGTTGGTCGTATCGAGGGCGAGGAATGGCCGCTCTCAAAAGAATGAAAAAGTTGATTACAAGAATTACTTTCAGGCTAAACCAAATAAATGGTGGAACCCAGTCTCCAAATATACTTGGCCCCATCCATCCTCCAAAAAAAAGCGTAACAATCATGCAAGAGATCAAGGCAAGTCCCAGGTACTCTCCTAACATAAACATGGCGAACTTCATTCCCCCATATTCAGTGTGAAAACCTGCGGTTAATTCATGTTCTGCCTCAGGCAGATCGAACGGGAGTCTGTGACTCTCGGCGATCCCCGCGATCATAAAGACAAACAGCCCAAGAATTTGAGAGAAGCAGAACCAAACGTCTTTTTGGGCTTCAACGATATCAACAAGACTGAAACTGCCGGTGATCATTACCACTCCCATGAGCGATAATCCCATGAAAACCTCATAACTAACCATTTGGGAAGCCGAACGAAGGCCTCCCAAAAGTGCGTACTTATTATTCGAAGCTAGTCCTCCAAGCAGCACACTGTAAACAGCTAGCGCAGACATGCCAAGGAAAAACAGTAAGCCAATGTTAAGGTCCACAATGTGCACGCCGGGCGCAAAGGGGACTACGGCAAAACCCATCATCATGGAGGCTATTATGGCGGTGGGCGCTAGAACAAAGACAAAACGGTCCGCGAAGGGAGGAACCCAATCATCTTTGAAGAGCAGCTTTATTATGTCGGCCCCCAACTGTCCTATTCCAAACGGGCCAATGCGATTCGGCCCTAGACGGTCTTGCCAGAATCCTAGGAGCCTTCGTTCCCACCAAACCAGCACCCCGGCTACTGTGATTCCACCCACCAGTATCGAAATAGCGAGAAGAACAACCATTACATCAGCCATATAGGTTCGCTCCCAACGATGGCTCAGTTGCCGCTCTATCGGTTGCTATTAGAAGCGGCTTGGATCGAACCCAATTTGCGTCCCTTGCCAACCGCACAGACTGGCCGGGAATCAAATGCAGGGTTTCTTCAAAGCCTAAACTATAGCCAACACAACCCTCAGCTAAACGATCAACGATCCGAACCTCCAGGGATCTCTCATCACTGTCGTTAATAACTAGAACGCCGTCACCCTCTGTGACGCCCAAAGCCTTCGCTCCATCTTCCGTCAAAGCCACAAAACCATTCCCGGCCAACTCGGCGATTTCTTTAGTGTGGGATGAAAGTTCTTCCGACCCGTGTATGGATGCGATTGGTATCAATGTCCACGTGTCTTTTTTAACCCCGTCAACTTTTTGGCTTTTATCTGCGAATCTGAGACCGTTTTGGTTTGATGTTATCAGCATTACGCCAGGTGTCTGATTTTTATGTTGGCCATCTACCTTGGACTGAAATTTCTGCACTGAATGGTTGGAATTCCAGCCGGGTGACCATACATAGGGTGATAGGGTAGAGGGCTGATCGCGATTTAACCCCTCCATGCTATAAGCAAGTGCAGTTTCATTATCTTTTGGTTGCGGCGGTTCATGAACTGATATGGAAGCATTAATAGCTGTCCGACCACTGTTGCGATGCGTTTGCCTTGGAATTTTTTGACCGCGGTCGCGGAACGCTTGCCCGGGCGCCACCTCATTAATTTCCGCCCACTTTTTGTCACTTTTGGCCAGTGATGAAACCACATCGTCAAAGCAGTCAAGCCCTGAAAGTTTGCTGCCACCGCTCAAAGCGGCTATTTTAACTAACCAAAGCCAACTTGGGAGTCGATCTTTCGCTGGTTCGAAGACTGGGAAGTAACGCTGCGCGCGACCTTCAAAGTTAATCAACGTGCCTTCTGACTCAGCGAATGAGGCGGCGGGAAGCACGATGTTGGACCGACTGAGCGTCGCATTTTCTATTACGTCCAAAGTGATAATATTGACATTTGAACTCGCTATTTTTTGCAAAGCATCGCTATCTAACCTCCGCGAAAGATCGTTCTCCAATATTACTAGAGTATCTGTTTCATCTAACTGACCAATAACCTCCGAAAGCGAGAGTGAGTTTTCATCANTAAGCATGGATACACCCATACTGTTGCTCTCGGGCACGCAAAGNCTGAGCATNGTCTCTTTATTGGACTTGCTGAGCGCTTGAGCCACTGCTGCCGCACTAGATAATATGTCCGGATGAGGCGCGCCGGCCCCGCTGACGATTAATGGGCGTTTTGCTTGGGAGAGTATATCAGCCATGCCGCGGACCATTTCTCCTTCAGTCTCGCTGCCATTTAGTCTCGCTGCCAACGAATAGCCAAAGTCAGCTATTGCGTCCGGATTTAAGGAGCAGATATGTGAAGCTATATCATCTAAGCGGCTCTCACAGCTTGTCACGATCATTAGCGGCGAAAGCTCATCTTGGCCCAAGTTTCTGACGGCGGCGTCCTGCCAATCAGGGATGCCGGCTTCTTTTGCCATCGAAAAAGACTTGTTTCTAACGGCTTGCCGGAGAGCTAACGCAATTCTAGGAGCGGTATTCGCCACGTCCTCGCCTAAAATCAGTATGGCATCGGCTGATTGCATTTGTCGAATGGATGGGACATTAGCCGTCGTTGAAGAGAGAATTTTCACTAATTCTCCCATCCGATAGGCTTCGGAATCAGAGAGGCCGGCNGAGAAATTAGTTGGTCCCAGCCACTTTTTCAAGAGAAAGTTCGACTCAAGAGACGCTCTGGGGGATCCTATACCAACGACGCGTTTATCATTTAGCCACCCACCGGCAGTGGACAGTGCACTGTCATGACGAATGGCCGAGAAACTTCCATCCTCTTGTTGCAAACCGGCAAAATCGATCCTTTCTTGATTATTAATATAACCGGCACCGAATCTTCCCCGATCGCAGATAAAATATCCGTTGACGTCGTAGTTGTATCTATTGTGCACTCGCTTTAGTTGGCCATATCTCTCCCCCGGGGCGGTGTTACATCCCACTCCGCATCCCATGCAGATAGATGGAGCGGACTGTAAATCCCACTTTCGGCTATGGTGCGCAAGGAAGGGCTTGTCTGTAAATACGCCCGTTGGACACACCTCCACCAAGTTGCCGGAAAATTCGCTTTCTAAAACCCCGTCTTTTTGGCGACCAAAGAACACCCGATCCCTTGAGGCCTGAGCGCCGAAGTCTTTGCCACCCGCGTAGTCTTTATAGAACCGCTCGCATCGGTAGCAGGTTATACAACGGTTCATCTCGTGATGAATCAATGGACCGAGATACTGATTTCGGTGCGTATTTTTTTTGCCGGTGTATCTTCTGTCCCGATGTCCAACCATTACGGTCATATCTTGAAGATGGCATTCCCCTCCCTCAGAACATACCGGGCAATCATGAGGGTGATTAAGCATCAACGATTCTATAATAGCCTCACGAAAATGCGTGGCATTTTCTGTTTCCAAGGAAAATCGAGCCCCATCTTTCACAGGTGTCATGCAGCCCATCACGATCCGACCGGTTTTGTCTTCGTCGCTCTGATATTGCACGACTGCGCATTGTCGGCATGAACCGACTGAGCCCATCGCTGGGTGCCAGCAGAAATATGGCAGGTCAAGACCCGCATTAAGGCATGCCTCAAGCAGGTTTTCGCCTTCAGTGACTTCTATCGGTTGTCCGTCTACTAAAACTTTGGGCATGGATTATCCCCTTGCTCCGTTTGATTGTTGAGAGCCTGTGCATTCAATAAGTTTTTCAAAATCCGAGTAGAAGTACTTTAACGCGCTCTGAAGTGGCTCCATTGCCCCCGGGGCAAGCGCGCAATGCGTGTTACCAATGCCGCCGATATACTTTACTTGATAAGCTAGGGTCTCTAGGTCTTCTTTTCGACCGCGACCATTGTATATGTCCTCAAGCACTTGGCGAGTCCATGGAAGGCCGTCTCGACAGGGCGTGCAAAATCCGCAGGATTCTTGAGCGAAAAAACGGATGAGGTTCAGCACCATACCAACCGGACATGTCTGGTCATCGAGGATTATCATGGTACCTGTCCCCATCCTACTGCCTGCGGCACCGATCACATTATAGTCCATAGCAAGATCTAAATGATCACTGGTCAGAAAATCAGTTGAACCACCACCGGGAAGAAAGCCTTTCAGCTCAAGACCGGCTTGCATTCCGCCGGCATGGTCTTCAATGATTTCGCGAACCGGTGTTCCCATTGGTAGTTCCCAGCACCCAGGATTATTGACTTTTCCGCTGACGCCAAATAGTTTCGTTCCGCTATCCTCTCCCCGACCGAGTGTTAGGAACCAATCGGCTCCTCGATGGATAATATGGGGAATGTTGCACAATGTCTCCACGTTATTAACGATGGTAGGACGTCCCCAGAGCCCACTTACTTGTGGGAAAGGTGGTTTTGCCCTTGGGTTTGCACGCTTGCCTTCCAATGCGTTTATCAGAGCGGTCTCCTCACCGCAAATATACCTGCCGGCGCTGGGGTGAACGTACATCTCCAGATTAAATTCAGAACCAAGAATATTTTTACCCAGATAGTTTTTCTCATAACATTCGGCGATTGCATCTCGGAGTCGCTGAATTGAAACCACATATTCGCCGCGAATAAAAATATAGGCTATATCGGCACCCAGTGTGTAGGCGGAGAGAATCATCCCCTCTATGAGTTGGTGGGGGTCGAATTCCATAAGCAAGCGGTCTTTAAAGGTGCCAGGTTCCATTTCATCCGCATTACAAACAAGGTACTTATGCCCCGGGGTACAAGCATCTCCCCTTGGCACAAAGCTCCATTTCATACCAGTTGGGAACCCTGCTCCCCCTCTCCCCCGGAGTTTGGAATCCTTTACGATTGACTCACAATCCTCTGGACTCAAGTTGCCCAAGGCCTTCTTTAACCCCTCATACCCCTCATTAGCTTCGTAAGCCACCAAGTCGATGGGTATAGGGTCATCCCCAATGTTTCGAGTAAGCACTCTTTCCATCAATAGTCCTCGCGCGAGCTATTTTGATTAAATGTGGCTTCAATCTTTGCGTCGTCTAAGTTGGTTATTAGCTCGTCCCCAACCATCATTACAGGCGCTCGGTCACAGGCACCTAGGCACGGCACAGGGAGGAGCGTATATTTATTGTCGGCGGTGGTTTCGCCGTAACCTATTTTCAAAACCTCACTGACCTTTTCTTTGGCGCTTTCGCAACCGCAAATCCAACAGCTAACGCTATCGCAAAATAATATAACTTTTTCCCCAACTGGTCTTCGGTATATGAGGTTGTAAAAGGTTGCAATGCCTTCTAATTCATCAATTGACATCTCTAAATGTCTTGAAATTGCAGCAAGACTATCATCTGATATCCAACCTCTCCTTGATTGAACGATTTTCAGAGCATCAATCGCAGCACCGGACTTGTATGGCACGTGTTCCAACTCTGCATCTATTGCAACGATCTCCTCTTCGGTTAGATGGCAATGAATGTCGGTTTGTATAAGCGTTTCCATCATCGATCCACGTCAGCCATGACGAAGTCGATACTGGCAATAATTGCAATCAGGTCAGGTATCATCAAACCATTACTTATAAGAGGGATCTGCTGCAGGTGAGGAAAGGAGGGCGTGCGGATACGTGTTCGGTAGGAGTTTGTTCCCCCATCACTAATCAAATGGTAGCTGTTGATGCCTTTCGTTGCCTCGAGCATAACAGAAGCTTCCCCTCGCGGAATTACCGGCCCCCAAGTCACATTCAAAAAGTGATGGATAAGCGTTTCGATGTCATGCATTGTGCGTTCTTTCGGAGGAGGGGTGGTTAGGGAATGGTCGCTCTTGTATGGTCCTTCAGGCATGTTATCTATGCACTGCCGGATTATTCTTAAGCTTTGTCGCATCTCTTCAATTCTGACAACCGCGCGGTCATAACAGTCACCATTACTTGCTGTCGGGACTTCGAAATCAAATTGGTCATAGCCGCTGTTGTAGGGCCGTGTCTTTCGGAGATCCCAATCGCTGCCGGTTGCGCGCAATCCGGGCCCGGTTATACCCCATTCAAGTGCCTCCGATTGGGTATACACTCCCACTCCGACTGTGCGATCCTTCAGAATCTTGTTTNGCATTGCCATCTTGTCGTAATGGTCAAGNCTGGCNGGCATCGAGTCTATAAAGTCGCNAATCAGCTTCTCCCAACCGTTAGGGAGGTCTGCGGTCACGCCGCCGATCCGGAACCATGCTGGATGCATCCTACCGCCCGTTATTGCCTCTACGATACCAAAAAGCCTCTCTCTGTCAGCAAACATGTAGAACACGGGCGACATTTGACCAACATCTTGTACAAAGGTCCCGTAGAACACGAGATGGCTCGAGATTCGAAAAAGCTCTGCGAGCATTATTCGTATGACTTTAGCTCGATCGGGAACTTTGATGCCAGCCAGCAGTTCCACGGTCTGGACATAAGCCAAATTGTTCATAACCCCTGCCAAGTAATCGATTCGGTCTGTGTAAGGAATGTAGGTGTGCCAGGTTTGTCGTTCTCCCATCTTCTCGGCCCCTCGGTGGTGGTAGCCAATGTCGGGAACCGAATCTTTTATGACCTCTCCATCCAGCTGGAGAGCGATGCGAAAAACGCCATGAACACTAGGGTGGTTTGGACCTAGATTGAGAAACATGTACTCATTATCTTCATCCTTGGACTTCATGCCCCAGTCTTCAGGTCTGAAACGGAGCGCCTCTTGCTCGCGAGCAACCCGCTCATCACCCATTTCAAAGGGCCCCATCTCTGTTGCGCGCGCTGGGTGATCCTTGCGAAGGGCG
Organism: Porticoccaceae bacterium; assembly: GCA_002692165.1. GTDB lineage: Bacteria > Pseudomonadota > Gammaproteobacteria > Pseudomonadales > Porticoccaceae > TMED48. The sequence continues at coordinate 10,633 of NZJL01000012.1, read as the reverse complement.
TGCCCCTTCCAAGTTGGTGGCAGTAGAATGCGGAACAGTGTGGGATGGCCTTTGAAAACAACCCCGAACATGTCCCAAGCTTCTCTTTCATACCAATTGGCATTGGGCCAGACATCAATGATCGAGGGCAGGGTAAGATGAGGTTCCTGCAAGGCAACTTTGATCCGAAGGTCGTCATTTCTTTTTATCGACAACAATTGATAGACGACGGTGAAGTCGGCGGGTGGTTGGTCGCTGCGGTGGACTCTGGTGCGCTCGTCGATGCCAAACAGATCGTATAACATGCAAAAGCGCGGCTTCAGGAACTTCATCACCTCCAAAATACTATTGCCGCTCACCCATAGCGTGGGAATGCCGTCGGCACACGTCTGGACTGAAAAGGCTTTTTCCCCAAACTCACGGTAAAGAGCCTGCACAGCGTAAGGCTTAGTTTCTTTCTCAGTAGGCGTTTCAGCTAATAAGGTTTCCATGAAACTTCTATATGTCCTTAGGTTCTCTCAACTCGGTGGCAAGTATCCGGTCAGGCGTCAATTCGTCTCTTTTGCTGATCTTTTCAGGCTTAATGACGGATTGGTCTCCGCCGGCCCAGCTCAGCGGGCGGCGCTCCTGACCAACTGACTTTTGCAGCATGATGAGTCCCTGCATAAATGCTTCTGGTCGAGGGGGGCAACCTGGGACATAGACATCGACCGGAATAAATTTATCTACTCCCTGAACTACCGAATAGATATCATACATTCCCCCCGAATTTGCGCATGATCCCATGGATATGATCCAGCGGGGTTCAAGCAACTGGTCGTAAAGCCTTTTAATCACTGGTGCCATTTTCAGAAAGCAGGTGCCGGAAATTACCATTAGGTCGGCCTGTCGAGGAGTTGCTCGGATCACCTCCGCCCCAAAACGAGCTATGTCATGCTTGCTGGTAAAAGCAGTAGCCATTTCCACGTAGCAGCAAGAGAGTCCAAAGTTGAAAGGCCAAAGAGAATTTGACCTTCCCCATGCAATGAGGTCCTCTAGTTTAGCAAAGGCAACATTTTTTTGGACCTGTTCCTCGACATAGTCCTGCGCGAAGGCCTCTACGGGCTCATCAGGTTTCGTTAGTGTCCATCTCATTACTGACTTTTCTCCCGTTGCAGAGCCTCTGTCAATCCGACTCGTTTTTTGGCGCCCCAATCCAGACCTCCACTGAGCCAGCCGTAAACAAGCGCTATGGCGAGCACTCCAATGAAGATCATCATGGAGATATAACCCTGCCATCCCAGCTCGAAAAACGCCACGGCGTAAGCAAAGATGAAAATAGCCTCCAAATCAAATATCACAAAGAACATTGCTACCAAGTAGAACTCAACTGAAATTTTCAGTCGCGCGCTTCCTACAGACACAATGCCTGATTCGTAAGGATCATTGGTTGCTTCAACCCTTTTTCGTTGCCCTAAAAGCCAGCCAACAAAAAGCATCGCAACAATTAAAAAAACGACCAGCACGGCAAATAAGGCGAGCGGCCATAATTCTGTGGATTGGTTAGGGCTCAAATGTTCTCCTCAATTTTATTCAGAGAAACAGAACCTAACCTAAGATAGATGGAAAGGTTCTCGCGTTTTGCAAATCGCCACCAGTTGATACCTGCCTTCTGAACTGATCGCCGTGAAGGTCCTTTTTAAATGGCTCTCAATCGCATTATTTACTGCTGAATTGCTGATACAGATCATTAGACAGCAGAATATTTTAGTTGTGAACTTAAAGATTTAAGACGCGAATTGAGACGGCGCGTACGATACCGATTTTTATGCAGTTTATCAAGTTTTGCGAGCAAAATGTTTTGGCTTTCGATGAGTGAAAGGGGGGGGCTATTAGTCAGTTCAGGAGCTTGCAAAAAAGTCTGACAAGTTTCGATCGATCCAGAGATGACAGAATCTCAGTGCAAACCTCTTGATATTGTTTCAACTATGAATTCGAGATTTGGTTCAGGAAACGGCGCCTTAAGCAATTGCTCATAAATTTTTAGGTTTGCCTTCGCAGTTGCTCCTGTCTCTAAACCCAATTTCCCTATACAATTAATGTCATAAGCCTCGAAAAGCGCCCGTTGTTCGATTTTTTCAGCCTCCAATTCAAGCATTTTAATTTTCTCCCTCAGCAGGGCACTATCCTTTGCAACAATACCCTCCTCGGTTTTTTTTAGGCTCTGTCTTATTTTCCTCAAAGGAAAAACGACGTTTTTGCTCCAGCTCCTGGTTAAGCTAACTATTTCACGCACCTCATCTAGTGAGAGAACTCTTCGGTGTGGTGCGATCCAAAGCATAAACAGTACGATGTTAATGTTTGCGCCTGAACAATCTTGACAAGCAAGTAAACTTTCGCGTACTCCCTCCAATGAATAAAATTTTAACGAAAATAACCATAGCGGAGTCTCGTCGGAATCTGTCATGATAGCGCTCGGTAAATGATCTACACATGACTATAGTAAGTTGTTTCGGAAATTCGTAATAGAAAAATTCTTCTGGCTTCACACTTTTTAGCATCAAAAAGCCTTTTCTTTCTTCGCTGTAGGATAATTATGGAAAATCGACAGGATCTAGATGATTCGCAGCTTCTAATCGTTTTTCTTGGGGCAGTAATGGCAGTTGTACCTTTTGCTGTTGATGCTTACTTGCCTGCGTTGTCGCTCATGGCTGATCACTTCGGCGTGCAACTTGTTCAAGTTAATCTTACGGTGAGCACTTACCTTATTGGTCATGCTCTNGGTACTTTTNTCGGTGGAGCATTGTCNGATCAGCTTGGNCGAAAGCCCCTCGGNNGTTTTGGCTTNCTCTTGTTNTCANCATCAACNTTATCNATAGCNNTCGCTGAGACNATTTTTCAGGTTCAGGTGTTTCGCATATTTCAGGCAATTGGAGGCGGTTTCGCAGCAGTTGTTTGTATGGCGCAGGTGAGAGATTTTTACCCTAGAGAGGAGGTTCCTCAGCGCATGGCTACTGTGATGATAGTGATGCTGGTTGCTCCAATGATTGCGCCTTTGATTGGCTTTTTTCTTTTGAGCTTTGGATGGCAGACAATCTTTGCGGTGCTGGCGGTCTACAGTTTATTTCTCTGGTACATTTTAATGTTTAGGGTTCCGGAATCTGTCGAGAATTTGCCGGAACGTTTTGAGATGAGGACTCTGTTCTTTAATTATTGGGAGGTTCTAACCCATAAACAGAATAATAGTTATACCCCGTCGTGCTATACATTATTTAGCGCTCTTACATCGGGCGTTTTTTTTGCATATTTAACTAACTCAATGGCAATTTTGACGCAATATTTTTCGCTAACCCAATTTGAGTTTTGCCTGGTTTTTGGATGCGGTGGTTTGTGTGCCATGACAGGCACTTTGCTTGCGAAACGACTGATGAGTGTTATGGCACCAATGAGGATTGCAAGCTATGGAAACTGGATTCACATTGTGCTGTTGAGTGTTGTTTGGATGTTTTCACTGTTTTATCAGGTGAAGCTCGAGGGAGTTCTATTTACACTGTTTGTCAGTGTGCTGGTGGCTGGTGGAATCAGAACAATGGTTGCGGGCGTTTATATGACCTTTTTTGAGCGCTTCAGCGGGGCTGCCGCATCACTCCACTCGACCATAATTTTTTTGTTCGGTGGTTCAATAGGCGCTTTGGCTGCAATGCTATCTGACGGCTCATTGACGCCTATTTTCGGCATAATGTTGTTAAGTAGCCTCGGAGCCCGGGCGGTGCTTTGGAACATGACGTTAGATAATTAATGCAATGCATCAGTCCATGTGCGGCTTGTGATAACTATTCCAAACTTCTGAGCTAATCCCGTTAGACCTAATGATGTCTCGATAAAGGTATGCGCTGGGTCTCGGCACACGTTTAAATTCATTGTCGTATTCGGTTTTGATAAGGCCAAAGCGCGCTGTGAATCCTTCTGCCCATTCAAAGTTGTCAATAAAAGACCAGTGCATGTAACCTCTAATATCCGCTCCTGCATGATTTATCGCGTTCCATATCTCGCGAAGATGCGTCACGAGGAATTGCTGTCTTCTTTTGTCATTGTCCTTTAGGTCGGCGAGCCCATTCTCCAGAACATAGATCGGTTTGCCGTAGCGTTTATGTGCCGCAACCAAGACTTGATAAAAGCCATGCGGGTAGATTGCCCAGTCCAGATCACTTCGGACCTCATCGGGCAGATTGGGGTCATAAAAGTGGATCTCAGGTTTTGCTGGGTCTAAAAGTTTCGACTCAACATAGAAGCGACCGTAATAGTTTATACCAACATAATCTTGCGTTCCTTTCAGTTGAGGAATCTCTAACTCAAAATCAGTGTTTACCAATTTCATGACACCGGATTGGATGGCATCGAGAAAATCCCAAATAAACGCCTGATCGATTGTGGCCGCTGACAATCTGTCCAGTGGTGCCCAAGTCCTCAGGGGCTCAAATGCTCGGGTATGTTTGGCGATGCCAACCAGAACTTCTTTGGATCTTTTGTTAGCATCTGCGTGCACTATTTCATAAGCGCGAGAATGTGCCTCCAGCAATTTTGCAACAACAGGTGCAACACCCAAAATGTCTCGTTGCTCTAGCGGCGGGAAGATACCCTCCATATAGCCATTGAATACGTAAGTCATAGGTTCATTTAGCGTGGTCCAGATGCTGACATGCTGCCCAAAAGCCTCTACCACAGCCGTCACAAACATTTCAAAATGATGAATTGCATCGTCTCGTTCCCAACCCCTTTTGCCGTCTTTTTCCTCCCAAAACCAGTCAGGAGTTGAGAAATGAAAAAGAGATACCAAGGGTTGAATATTGTGTGCTTTCAGAGACGCGAAGATTTCGTTGTAGAATGCTAGGCCCCTCTTGTCGGGCCGCACCATTCCCTTTCTTGGAAACAGTCGCGCCCAAGAAATTGAGAAACGGTGCGAGTTATGGCCCAAGGTTTGGGCAATTGAAAAATCGTGGTCAAACATCTCATCATAATTAGTCTTCTTAAGCCTCACAAGGGCAGGATAAGCATCTAAATTATTGATGTGTCCGGGAATTGCGTAACCGGGTCTAGGATTCGTGCTGGTTCGACCCTCAGCAATTACGGTCCGCTCAAAACTTGTCCAGTCGCTCGGCTGCTGATGCTCGATATGTTGAGCTGCCGAGGCAGCGCCCCAAAGAAAGTTGTCGGGAAACTGATAGTTATTTTGATCAGGGAAGTCGGATGTCCATAGGTCAGTTCGAACCTTTCCGCCGATTGGTAGCAATGAAAGTAGCGCACAAAATCCCAGCAAGGGGAAAATAACTTTTATGGTTTTCAAAACAATATTCTGCTTACTAAACCCAAATGTAGCACAAGTATAACGCTATTAAGCCTGTCTTCAATAAATCTGAGCGAAATGTTTTTTACCACGTCAGTGTTGTTAAAAAAAGGCTATTGTCTCGATCGCAATAATTGGCTGGACGGGGGCTAACAGCCGCGCTATTGCTTTTTAATAGACTTCTTTTACGGGTCGACTGCTGAAGCACTTTGGATATATTGTCCTGAACGAGAAACCAGAGGATTGACAGATTTATGGTATTAATCGAAGAGATTTGAATTGTCAGCAGTCACGGCCCGTTTGGGATTTGTGTTGCCTCTTGCCTCAGAAAAGCTCTTTGATCAATCATCGCCATTGCAGCAAGTTAAAATTGAAGTAAGAATGAGATAAAATCATAAGAAATTACTCTTTAAAAACTTTTAATTAACCTTCTTACAGTTGTTTTATTTTTAATTCTGGGAAGGATTTTTAGTTAAATTAAATCTGTGCCGTTAAAACTCCATCATTTCAAGACTTTGGTGCAAAGTGACAATCTTTTTCATCATTTGGTGAATGTGTGTTGTATTTTCTGAGAGCTGGAGCGTATTTTCGACCAGCGAGTCGTTCTTACAAAGAGGCATATAAATTTACTGTAGGAGAAATCGAATGACTCACTTATTGGGCGTCAAACAGCCATTACATAAATTTTTCGGACTCGTTTTGGGGCCCATCATTTTTACAGCAATGTTGCTCTTTGATGCAAATCAGAATTTTATGGCGTCGGCCGCTTGGAGAACTTCCGCTGTGGGTCTATGGATGGCTATTTGGTGGGCAACAGAGGCGACGGATGTTGCTATCACAGCGCTATTGCCTATCGTCACCTTTGATCTACTGGGTGTATCGAGTATCAAAGAGGCGGCTGCGCCCTATGCTCATCCAATAATCTATCTGTTTTTGGGGGCTTTTATCCTTGCTATGGCGGTTCAACGTTGGAATCTCCATCAAAGGATAGCATTGATAATTCTGTCGCGGACGGGAACTGATGCTGCATATCTCATTGGTGGTTTTATGGTTGTGGCGGCTCTTCTATCCATGTGGATGACGAACACGAGCACCACAATGATGCTGATTCCTATTGCTTTGTCAGTAGCGGCNGTCATNCAAACNAACGTTCCAGGTGTTTCGNAACAACAAGGACGAGANTTTGAAATTGCCTTGCTACTAGGACTAGCCTTCTCTGCAACGATAGGTGGAATGGCAACTCTGATAGGGACGCCTCCGAATGCATTGTTAGCTGCATTTTTGGAAGAAAATTATTCAATTCAGGTGGGATTTTTTGACTGGATGAAATTAGGAGTCCCAATAACAATTGTTATGCTACCAATCTGTTGGATTATTTTGACGCGATGGGTATATACCGTGAAAATCCCCTCTAGCGAGGAGGCGCTTGATCATCTTTTGGNTATGAAGTCTGATTTGGGGCCGATNACTCTNGCTGAAAAAAGAGTTGCAATGGTGTTTCTGTTGGTGGTNTTAGGATGGGTCTTTCGGGGTTCCTTGGCAAATTGGTTTTCAATNAAGGGAATCTCGGACACAAGCATTGCNGTGATGGGAGCNATTGCACTTTTTTTACTGCCCAGCGGAAATACGCATCAAACTAAATTACTCATTTGGANTGATTTGCGATCGTTACCNTGGGGCGTTCTCATTTTATTCGGCGGAGGCCTTAGTTTGGCCTCNGCGATTTCAAGTTCTGGTTTGGCNCAGTGGNTNGGNGAAGGTCTTGCACCATTGGCNGCACTCGGGNTCGTTNTGATGATTTTNGGNGCTACNGCGNTAGTTGTGTTTCTGACGGAAATGACAAGCAATCTAGCCACAACTGCAACGTTTTTGCCGGTTATAGGAGCAATGGCAATTGAGTCAGGAATTGATCCTATGCTGTTGTGTGTGCCCGTGACCCTCGGAGCGAGCTGCGCTTTCATGCTTCCAGTTGCGACAGCACCAAATGCAATAGTTTTCTCCTCAGGAAAGATTACTATTCCGCAAATGGTTCGCGTCGGTTTCCTTATAAACGGTTTTGGAATTCTGATAATAACGGCAGCATCTTTTTGGTGGGCACCCTCTGTATTTGATTAGACCCCGACCGAGGCTAGCGAAGCAGGTCGATCAGGTCGAGAGAGCTTTGCCCGTAAAAAAGTTCGTTGGCTAAAAGTTTTAATTGCGTCAACTCCTGGGGAGTACAATTTTTGCCGAAGTCCCTTATCCAACTCTCAAGTGCTTCTCCTTCGGCCATTTTCCCATCGGCAAGTTGGACATTCGCGCGAGCATCGCCAACGTCGCACCCAGCCGAGGCCACTGGTGCATTTCTACCTCTCCTGCTGGCTACGGAAGCTTCTAATCGCCTTATTTTCGTGTTTGCGTCTGCTAGTTGCTTGGTGAGGATGTCAATGGTCTGCTGCATTCGGGCCATTTCGCGGGGCTCATGCGCAACTAAAGGGTCGGCAAAAAGGACGAGTACTGCGACACAAGCAATAGAAAGTAGCAATGATCTACCGTGAAAAAAGCTGCTCACATGAACTTCCTTTGTTTCAACGTTCTGGTCGCAGATTGCGAACCATCTACTTATCAATCGGATGTCAACGCGAATACTTTAGCGAAGAAACGATGACAATTAAAGTTTGTTTTTTTGTTGCCTGCATGTCTTTCTTAGCTGGGAGGTAGGTGGTTTTGGAGAAATTGCAACATGTTTTCACCCATAACTTTCTTGATTTGTTTCTCTGAAAGCCCNAGATCAAGAAGATTTTGGGTAAGGAGGATTAACTCACTTGCATCAAACGTGGTTGTGATATTTCCGTCAAAATCAGACCCCAAAGAGACGGCATCATCCCCAAGCAGCTTCACACCATAGCTGATCGCATCAGCAACTGCGCGTGGCGTGTTTCCGCAAATTGCGCCTTCCCAAAAGCCCACGGCTATCAAACCACCGTTTGAAGTGATCTCTCGCATTAGTTGTTCACTTATGTTCCGAGCCGATGGGCAATGTCCGAGGAAGCCGGTATGGCTTAAGACAACGGGTTTCTTGCTAACTTCCAAAACATCCCTAACGACTTTCTCGGACGAATGAGATAAATCAACTATAATATTTAATCGCTGCATCTCAAAAAGAGCTTTACGGCCAAAAAAAGTTAAACCTGATCGGCTCTCGCCATGCAGAGAGCCTCCCAATTGATTATCAAAAAAATGTTGCAAGCTCATCATTCGGAACCCAAGGTCAAAAAGATATTTAATGTTACTTATCTGACCTTCCAATGCATGCGAACCCTCAATGCCTAGCAATCCTCCCACGAGTTTGCTATTAAGTTGCCGTTTATCGAGAAATTCCGCAAGATCAGTTTGTGAGGTGATCAGCATAAAGTTGCTTTGATTGAAGCGTGCGATGTCGCGTAACTTTTTTGCTTGGTGGGCAGCTCTTTCAGTCAGGTTTGTCCATGTTGCGAGCGGCCAGTGCTGAGCAATGGCAAGTAATGTAATTTCATCTCTGGCGTTTTCCACGTTGTAGGTGTAGCTGCTATTGCTTGCAGCTTGCGTTACCGAGGTAAACATCTGAAGAGCAACATTGCCATCTTGCATCCTAGGAATATCCAAATGCCCGCGTGAGTGTCTTAAAGACAGATCCCTTGACCATAGAGTGCTATCTGCGTGCCAATCACCGATGAAGAGCTTTTTATGAAGTTCGATGGCTTGGTCGGCTATACTAGCTTGGTCGCTGCTTAGAACACGATTGGAGTGCCAATCTATGAAGGGTGGGAAAAAGCCAAAAAGGGCAATTATCAAGATTAAGAGAGCAGTGACGAGAAAACTGAGATAGTTCATTGGTGTCATATATTGTCACTAGCGCGATTTTCATTGGCCGGCGCTGATTTTGACCATATGATCCCACAACTATGGACTAGTCGCGAGCATTATAATGCAAATGAAGATTTTTCATCTATTTGAGGCAATGTCATTGAACTCTCATAACTCTCATAACTCTCTGTTTTGGTGCCGATCAAGCCAGTAATTCATACCTTAAAGTACATACGAAGCTAGCTTTCGAGCTCCTCAAGCTTTTCGAAAAATTTTAAAGCTTCTGGATTTGCTAGCGCATCAGTGTTGTTCACTGGTTGATTATGAATGACCTTTCGAACCGCCAGTTCTACGATCTTGCCGCTAATCGTGCGCGGGATGTCCCCTACCGCAATTATTTTTGCGGGGACATGCCTCGGAGTGGTTTCCTTCCTTATGTTGTCTATTATTTTTGCTTTCAGCTCCCAGCTTAACTGGCAACCTGCTTGTAGCACAACGAACAGCACGACCCGAACATCCCCCTCCCAGTCTTGTCCAATGCANATGCTTTCAATCACCTCATCGAGCTTCTCTACTTGCCTGTAGATCTCTGCAGTACCAATTCGAACTCCCCCCGGATTGAGGACGGCGTCGGAGCGTCCGTAAATCACTACGCCTTCATGCTCAGTTATTTCTGCATAGTCCCCCTGAGCCCATACGCCGGGAAAAGTCTTGAAATAGGCACTCAAATATTTTTGATTTTCAGTATCATTCCAAAAATAGATGGGTGCACTAGGGAATGGTTTTGTGCAGACTAGCTCTCCTTTTTTCTTGGTCACGGAAAAGCCATTTTCGTCCCAGATCTCCACAGCCATTCCGAGGGCTTTACATTGAATTTCTCCCTCCCAAACCGGGAGATGCGGATGCCCTAAGACAAAAGCTGAGAGTATATCTGTGCCCCCTGAGATCGAAGCTAGAGCGACGTCGCTTTTAATTTCTTCATAAACATAACGGAAGCTATCGTCAGAAAGTGGGGATCCTGTTGAAAGAATGGTATGAAGGCTTCTCAGATCATGGGTTCGGACCAACCGAGCATCGCTCTTCTTTAGGGCAGCTATGTATTTAGCACTGACGCCAAAAACACTAATCTCCTCTTGCACGGCAATATCTATTAATGATTCTGGCTTGGGATAAAAAGGTGAGCCGTCGTAAAGGACCAGAGTTGCTTTTGAAGCGAGGCCCGTTACTAACCAATTCCACATCATCCAACCACAAGTTGTGAAGAAAAAGAGTACGTCTTCTGGTTTTAAATTGGTATGCAACTGATGCTCTTTTAGATGCTGGATCAAGGAGCCACCTCCGCTATGCACAATGCATTTTGGCACCCCTGTGGTTCCTGATGAGTACATGATGTAGAGAGGATGATCAAAGGGCAGTTGCTCGAAACATAGGTCAGACGGACCATAAGTTTGGGAAAAATTCTCGAATAAGATTGTATTTGGAATTTCGCTCATTCGTATCCTTTGA
>NZJL01000011.1 GCA_002692165.1 Porticoccaceae bacterium | reverse complement strand
ATTGGTTTTTGCACCAACCTTGGGTGCCGTGCTGGCAAAACAGCGCACTCAAAGAACCTTCTCGGAGGTTCATGCGTCGGAACATTCGGCTCAGGCAATATTTCTACCGATGTTAAACTTATACCTCGCTATTCTGAGACGGGTTTTAGCAAAACCCCTGCATACTATAGGAATTGCGTTCGCTTTAATATGTTTGATACTTTTGGCTTACTTGAAGTTAGGAGCCGGAGTGGTTTTCTTTTCTAATATTGAAAACCAATTTGGTGTAATGACAGTTCGAGCGCAAGGAAATTTTTCGGTTGAACAAAAACGCGCTATGACTGCCGCAGTGGAAGAGCGCGTCAGGGAAAGCGGGATCAACGAGATTCGTCAACTATACTCATCAAGNCAAGACATGGGATTGCAGAGAGATTCAAGTCGCGATCAGATAAGTAATTTTTTTGTTGAGCTCGTGCCTACTTCACAACGTGAGCTCAGTAGCACTGAGGTTTTTGCAAAAGTGAGGCAAGTCACATCAGACATGCCCGGTCTGATAGTTTCAGCCCAAAACCTAGATTCGGGACCTCCTACCGGAAAGGACGTGCAGATACAGGTATCGTCTACCAATCGAGAGGCTCTGCATGACACGGCCATCATGATTAAGAACTGGATCCATGAAAATGTCGAGGGCATTAGAGGGTTAGAGGATACTTTGCCAATTCCCGGAGTACAGTGGGAAATGGATGTCGATCGCTCNAGAGCATCGATGCAAGGAGTTAATGTNGCAAATGTTGGNCAGGCAGTTCAGTTANTAACTGATGGNCTGATGATAGGAAAGTTTCGCCCGAATGACGTNGAAGAGGAGGTTGAAATCCGTCTTCGTTTTCCACAAGAGGAGCGTCAATTGTCNNCGTTGGAANCTCTCNTAATTAATTCNAAGTCTGGGCCAGTCCCAATNAGTGATTTCACCCGTCGTGTTCCTAAACCTAAAATGGACATAGTTCAGCGCATTGACATGGAGGAGGCAGTTCTNGTCATGGGTTATACCGAAGATGGGTATCTTGCAGATGACCAGACTGNGCAGATAGAGTCTTGGTTGGAGACCATCGAACTCCATCCAGATGTCCAAGTCAAAATTCGCGGGGCTAACGAAGAACAAGCCAAGTCTGCAGCTTTTCTCTCTACAGCCTTTACAATGGCACTGGGTCTGATGATGATAATGATGGTAGCCCAGTTTAACAGTTTTTATCAGGCATTCTTAATNCTATTTGCCGTCGTGATTTCGACCGCTGGTGTGCTCTTAGGCCTTGTNGTTAGTCAGGCATTGTTTAGNACNGTTTTGACGGGGGTNGGGATAGTCGCTTTGGCGGGAATTGTNGTGAACAACAATATCGTGCTGATCGACACTTTTAATTTTATATGCAAGAGNGAAANTGNTGTAAGCCCTCAGGAGGCAGTNTTCAGAGCNGCCAAGTCCCGTTTTCGCCCCGTTTTGCTTACGACNATTACCACTATTGTTGGTTTGCTCCCATTGGCAAATGGTTGGAGTGTCGATATTGTCAATCGGTCTTGGGAGTATGGAGGCTCTGTGGCTTCTTGGTGGCAGCCTTTGGCGAGTGCCATTGTAGATGGTTTGACTTTGTCCTTTATCATGACCCTGTTGCTAACCCCGGCTATGTTGCTTCTCCCAAGCATCATACGCGAAAGACTACCTTTTTTATTCCAATTTTCTGTTACGCGGTAACAAGGGTAGTTGTTTGCTGGCTGAAAATTTTTACATAAAATTAATTTTTTAGACTCTAATTACAGTTGAGTTGGCTGAGGTGCTTTTGGTAGGTAGCAAGAGAAATCTTCGCGAGGATATTCTTCGAAAGACTGANGAGTACCTGTCTCGGGGCGGNAAAATAAAGAAGTATCGGGCGGGAGAGAGTGCCGAGAGGAAGGATGTGCCACGAAGAAAAGCAGAATTTGTAGGTAGTGATNCATTNCATCAGAATGATCTAACAGAAACTGTCTTGACAATAGACAAACGAAAAGAGAATCTCAGAAATCTGCCATCTGCGCCATCGACATCCATTCCCAGAAAAAAGATCATTTATGATGATTTTGGGGAGCCGCTAAGAGAAGTTTGGATTGAGAAATAACAGTATNCAAGTCTCANACAAANGACGATGTATTTGNNANANNGAAACGCNGATTCAATTCAACTGANTTGCNCTCCGCTTGCCTGTTTATCTGCATGATAGCTTGAGCGAACCAAGGGGCCACAGGCAGCTTGTGAGAAGCCTATGCTAGAAGCGTATTCCGAATATTCAGCGAACTCATCTGGGTGAACAAATCTTTCTACGGGAAGGTGGCTCGCCGATGGCTGAAGATACTGCCCGATAGTAAGCATTGCCACGTTGTGTTCGCGCAGATCGTCCAAGGTTTTGAGGACCTCGCCTTTAGTTTCACCCAAGCCCACCATAAGCCCAGATTTGGTAGGCACNNGAGGATTCATCAANGCGAAGTCATTCATGAGGTTCGAGNGACCAATCGTAATTTGCTCCNGGGCGCACCTTCCGGTAAAGGCTCGGAACAGTTTCAATATTATGATTAAAGACATCTGGAGGNGTTTCGCTCAGGCATTTGAGCGCCGATTCTTTTCTACCNCGAAAGTCTGGNACCAGTATTTCAACTTTCAGGTTNGNATTAAGCCTTTTCGTTTCCTCTATGCACTTGGCAAAATGTTGGGCACCTCCATCACGTAAGTCGTCTCGATCCACGGAGGTNATTACGACATATTTTAGCCCCATATCAGAAATTACACGAGCTAGATTAGTGGGTTCACATTCATCTAAGGGATTAGGTCGNCCATGGGCAACATCGCAAAACGGGCATCGTCTNGTGCAGATCTCACCCATGATCATGAAGGTAGCGGTTCCATTGCTAAAGCACTCGTTTAAATTAGGACAATTTGCTTCTTCACACACTGTTGCCATCTTGTGTTTGCGCAGCAAACCCTTGACTCTTTTGCGTTCCGGTGAAATTGTTAGGCTAGTTCTTAGCCAGGAAGGCTTTCGCTCAAAATATGTTGTGGGGATAACCTTAACCGGAATGTGCTCAACCTTATCAGCACTTCGCAGTTTAATCCCTGGCTTCAGCCGTTTAGATTTTTTTGGTGGGATTATGAGTTCTTCAGGCATGGTATCAATACGTCGTCTCATGATGGTTCAGTCTGCCATAGAAAAGGGAGTGGCGACAGTAATTTTATTCGTATAGCTCAATGTGTTGCATAAATGGGCAGTAAAAATTTTGAGAACATTGGTTTTACTTACGTTTGAATCAACGAGGTCGCTGAGTTGAGTCACTGGTATATCTAGCCCGCAAGGCTTGATGAGATTCCATGGGGACAGATCCATGCCTACATTCAAACTGATCCCATGATAGCTGCAACCCCGTAGGACTCTAAGCCCGAGAGAGGCAATTTTGGCATCTCCCACATAGACACCTGGTCTGTTGTCATGTCTATTAGCAGCAATCTTCCAATTTGATAAGGTTTCTATTACAACATCTTCCAAACCGTTCACCAATTGCCTTACCCCTTGTTTCCTCCTTTTAAGGTCGATCAAGACGTAGGCAATAACTTGTCCCGGCCCGTGGTATGTGATGTCGCCGCCTCGATCGCTTTGAATAATGGGGATGTCGGTTTTGACTAGCATGTGCTCACCCTTTCCAGCGCGACCAAGAGTAAATACTGGGGGATGCTGAAGAAGCCATATTTCATCGCAGGTATCCGGGTGTCGCCCTTGAGTAAAGGTCTGCATCGCTTTCAGGGCCTCTGAATAGGTAATTTCCCCTAGTTGACGAATGATTACTTTGCTTGATGTGCACACGCTTATAGCACCATGCGAACCAGAGGATTAGCTCTGAGGTCATCATAAATGCCTTTAATTTGAGATTCACCGGTTGCTTGAATAATTACTGTGATGGATTGCCAGCGACCTCTCTTGCTTTGGCGTATTTTGGTGAATTGGTCATCAAAAGTTGAGGAGTGTTTTGTCATAACTGAAATTATCTGCTTGCGAAGATCGGGATTATTTTCGCCTAATATTTTTATGGGGTATGAACAGGGAAATTCAAGCTTGGGAGCAGTTTCACACATTTTTGAGCCAGTGGAGATTTAATTGATGTGTTTAGCAATCTAGTTTTCAAGATGTTGGCGCTAGGACATCAAGTTGGTAAAAAACAGGACTATCCAATCATAAAATTGAGAGAAGAGGTCAGATTCTGGGATGTCTTTTTCAGCAACTAATGGGACATCTACAAGAACATTTTCTGCAAGCGATACCTGCAGTCGGCCCAATTCCTCGCCCACACTAATCGGAGCCTCAAGTTGTTGGTCAATTAAAATGTTGGCGACTAAGTTTTTTTCAGATCTACGAGGAAGGGTGAGGGTGATATCCTGAGCGATGGTGAGATTCAGGAAATCGTCAACGCCAAACCAAACTTTTGCGTTCTCTTTGAGAGTATCTCCTTGGGAGTATATCTTTTTCGTGTCAAAATGTCTGAACCCAAATGACAACAGTTTCTGAGTCTGTCTCGCTCTGGATTCGGCACTGGATGAGCCCAAAAGAACAGATATTAAGCGCATGTCTTTTCGTTTTGCAGACGCCGCTAGGCAATAACCGGCAGCTTTGGTATATCCTGTTTTGAGTCCATCAACACTACTATCCCTCCAAAGTAGGCGGTTGCGATTTGGCTGGTTAATATCATTGTGCTGGAAATATTTTTCTGAGTATAGCGCGTAATAGTTTGGTTCGATGTCGATAATTGCTTTCACTAATTTAGCTTGATCTCGCGCTGAGGACAACATACCCTCGGCGGGCAATCCCGTGGAATTATAGTAAAAAGTGTTGTCCATGCCGAGTTCAACGGCGTTATCATTCATTACATTACTGAATGCGTCCTCACTTCCACTGATGTGCTCGGCTAGAGCAATAGCTGCATCATTGCCCGACTGGATGATGATGCCACGCATTAAATCGATAACTGGCACGGCAACTCTTGGGCTGAGAAACATGGTTGATCCGTCAGTTTTGGCGCCACCCTTTTCCCATGCGTTATCGCTCACTAAAACCTCATCATAATCTCCCAAGACACCCTCTTTTATTTGTTTGACCGCAATATAGGTAGTCATCATTTTTGCGAGGCTAGCCGGTGGCAATGGTTTATCTGCATTATTTTCGGCGATTACAAAACCGGTGTTCGCATCGATTAGTATCCAAGCTNTTNCATCCAAATCGGGGGCTTTTGGGACCGGATTTTGAGCGACTATATTTGAGCTCAAGATAACAAAAAGGAGGAAGAAAGTTTGGCGTATATGACTTTTTTTATGCATGTGATTCTCTTTACTTAAATCATTTTTCCACGAGTATCTTATCACATCTGGTATTTTAATAAGTCAGCATGTTACATATCACGGCCAAAGAATAAAGGAGGTTATGCCGAACTTTTCCGCAATATTTTTTTGTAGCATACTGAGACGATTACTATTTCGTATGGGACCAATCTTCACCTTGAATAAAGTTTTATGTTGGAGGACTTCAATAGATAGTGACGTGAGAGGTTGGATTTTCTCTTTCAGAATTTCGGCACCTGATCGTTCACCAAAAGCGCCTATCTGAAGAAATACGCCACCCAGAGGTAGCTTGGGAAGCTTAGGTATTTCGCTTCCAGTTTCTGAAAACCATTGACTTTCGGCATCAAGCTGCATTGACTGGGAATCGGGCTCAGGATCTGGGCTCAATGCCTGAACCTCGACCTGGGCAGTACCTTGATCGGCAAAGCCTAATTTTATTGCACCCACATATGATAGATCAATAATCCGGTCACTATGGAATGGCCCCCGATCGTTGACTCTTATTACAATACTGCGATTGTTCTCTAAATTGGTTACGCGAACATATGCTGGGATGGGAAGTGTCTTATGTGCCCCCGTCATGGCATACATGTCATAGACCTCGCCATTGGATGTTCGATTACCGTGGAATTTTGTCCCATACCAAGAGGCTATTCCGATCTGGCGATATTTTTCCCCGGACGGAAGCAGATGATAAGTTTTGCCAAAGACTGTATATGGATTCTTGTTCCCCGCTTTCGTTATGGGTTCCGTTCTTGGGACGGCATCTTGTATTGAGCTCACGTCCAGTTTGCGTCCGGGACCATCCTGCACCTCTATTACCCGTTTGCTTTGGCTGCATCCATGAATTAGCAAGGCGGAAGATATCAGTAAAATAAATTCAGCAATTACTTTTGATCTCACAGTATTCACTCTTTATGAGTTCACTCAATTGATAGACTGCCATCGCATATTTGATTCGGGGATTATATCGGCTAATGACATAGAAGTTAGTAAAGCCCATCCAATATTCATTCTTATCTCCAGCATCCAATTTTATTGGGAGTGCCTTGAAATTGTTAATAGTTGACTCTACAGGAGTCAATCCGGCATCCTTCAATTCATAAATTGTTTTTGACGGACGCATCAGTTGGTTCATTTTTAAATCAGAGGAAATGCTCAATACCTGCCCCACAGACAGTTCATTTGCGTTTTTTAAAAAATTAACCTCTTGCAAATTGGTGTGCTCTGTGCCGAACCTTCTAGCGATTGAATAAAGTGTATCCCCTTCTTCAACCGTGTAAAGCTCTTTTGCAGCGCTGCTAATCTCGTTGCCTCTCGGCCCCTGCAATAAGGCCCTCACAGCGATAGGTTGTTTTGACGCCCACCCGTGTTTCGCGAGATAGTTTGCCACACTTCCTATGATGTCAGTGGGATTGTTCCATATATCTGTAAATCCGTCTTGATCGAAATCGACAGCATAGTTGCGGTAACTGCTTGGCATGAATTGACCCCATCCCATTGCCCCAGCGTAGGAACCAATTAGAGACATAGGATCCATATTTTGGGCGCGAGCAATAAGCATTAAATTCTCTAATTCCCCCGTGAAAAATAATCGTCGTTTTTCTCTTGGTTCAATCTGGGTGTAAAAATCAAAAGCCAATGTGCTCAGAGCATCTATGACTCTGTGGTTCCCCACATTTCTACCGTAGTTCGTTTCCACGCCGATAATGCTGACCACAATAGCGGAATCAACACCCAATGACTCCTGTGCTCTCTGCAATACATCGTCGTGCTCGTCCCAAAAGTCTACTCCCCATGATATCCGCTGATTCGATATAAAGTGCCTCCGATATTCATGCCATGGCTTCACTTTCTCTGCGGGACGTGACATGGCGGAGACAATTGAATCTATCTTTTTTGTATTGGAAAGCCATCGCGTCAACTGGATTCGAGAAAATTGATGAGCCTGGACCATTGAATCAATAAATTTCAGCGCATCTGGGTGTTCAGAATAATCTCCTCGGGCAAGAGAGCTTGAAACCCAGAAGGGAATAAATAACCAACGGATAAAATTTTTCAATTACTACTCCTATTTAATCTTAGATTCCTTAGAAATAGACATAAGAATACCAAAACCTGCAAATAAGGTCACAATGGCTGTGCCACCATAACCGATGAGGGGCAAAGGAGCTCCAACAACTGGGAGGACACCTGAGACCATAGCGAGATTTACCAATACAAAAACTAAGAAGGTGAATCCTAAACTTGCTGCCAAAAGTCTTCCGAACATTGATTTAGACTTCATGCTGATAGAGATACACCGGCCCACTAGAATCAGGTAGATACAGATCAGGATCAGCACACCTGCCAAACCAAACTCCTCTGCTAATACTGCAATGATAAAGTCTGTGTGACTCTCTGGCAGAAAGTTAAGTTGGGATTGTGTCCCATTCATCCAGCCTTTCCCATACCACCCACCTGAACCAATGGCTGTAGTTGATTGAATAATATTCCAGCCTGCACCTAATTTGTCTTCTTCGGGATTGAACATGGTCAGGACGCGTTGCTTTTGATAATCTCGCATCACGAATAGCCATAAACTGGGTATAGCCGCCAAAGCAAGTATAAATCCACTTATGATATAAGCCCGTCCGATTCCCGACAGAAAAAGGACAATCAAGCCGGATATAAAAATAAGGAGCGCTGTGCCTAGGTCAGGTTGATTGATAACCATAAACACTGGTACGAGAATCAAGATGATTGAAACGAAGATAGTTTGAAAGTTTGGAGGAATATCACGTTTCGAGATGTAAGATGAAATCATTAAAGGTAATACCACTTTCATTAGCTCTGAGGGTTGTAATCTCGTAAAACCTATATCTAACCACCTCTTCGCGCCATTTGCTTCAACGCCAAAGGCTAGAACTACACCCAGTAATAGTATTCCAATACCGTAAAAAAAAGGCGCCCATCTATCCCAGACCCGAGAGGGTATCTGTGCCATTGCACACATCAGACAGAAGCCGATGACCATGAAGAAAAACTGACGTTTTGCGAAAAATGGATCTTGCCCTGAAGCACTGTATATGATCAGGATGCCGACAGAACATAACGAAATCAAAATCGCTATCAACACATAGTCAAGCTCAAATGATTTTTTGCTAGCGGAACGTTGGCTCAGCGATTGTATGCGGCGGACAAAATCACCCTCTTGCACGACTCATCACCTTAGCACCAAGCCTTCATTTGCAGAAGTTTTCATAAATTCATCTATTAACAGTCGCACTATTGGAGCAGCCGTTACGCTTCCATGACCGCCATTTTCAACAACTAAAGCGACTGCAATTTGGGGATCATCCGCTGGCGCAAAGGCTATAAAGAGCGCATGGTCCCACTGCCTTTCATTTATTTTGTTTTTATCATACTCAACATCGGCATCGATACTCACAACCTGAGCGGTACCTGTTTTTCCAGCCATTCTATAACTTAAACCTTTTGAAATCTTATGGGCGGTCCCTTTAGGACTATGGACTACATCCTGCATTGCTTTGTGCACGTAGTCCCAGTGAGGGCTATCAATTTCAATAACGCCAGAATTTTCATTGCCAGATTCTACCCCTACACCATTAACCTCTCTAACGAGGCGAGGAGAAATTATCTTACCATTTGACGCCAAGCGCGCCGTCATAACAGCTAGCTGCATGGGAGTTGCTAGCATGAAACCCTGCCCGATACTTGCATTGACCGTATCTCCATCGAACCAATTCTCGCCCAATTCATTTTTTTTCCAGTCCCTATCAGGCATGATGCCCGTTTGCTCACCTGGAATGTCAATGTTGGTTTTTTCACCGATCCCAAATAATTTGCTTCTCGAGGAAAACAAATCTATATCCATTTCGGCACTCATGGTGTAAAAGTAGACGTCGCATGATTCAATAATTGCTCTCGCTAGGTTGACATTGGCGCCATGTCCGCCTTTTTTCGCGTTATGATCTCTCCAGGGCCTTAAAACACCGTCCAAATGGAAGTAGCCATTATCGTCGATGGTCTGATCGGCGGTTACGATTTCTTCATTCAAAGCAATAAGACCAAGCATTGGCTTGATTGTTGATCCAGGCGGATATTGACCTCGCAAGGCTCGATTAAAAAGAGGCCTGTCGGCCGAATTCACCAAGTCTGCATAGTGTCTTTTGCCGATACCTGATACGAAGGCGTTTGGGTTGTAACTGGGTGTGCTGACCATAGCTAAAATCCCGCCCGATTTTACGTCGATTGCGACGAGCGCACTGCGGAAGTCTTGCAGTGAATTGAAAGCAATCTGCTGAAGATTACTGTCAAGATACAGCGTTAAGTTTTGTCCTGGTTGAGGATCTATCTTGCTCATCAAACGCATTACACGCCCACGCGCGTTAGTCTCTACGTGCTCACTGCCAACTTGACCTAGGAGATAATCTTCATATTGCTTTTCTATACCTATTCTGCCGATAGAGTCTATACCGCTATATTTCAAGGGGTCAATTACCAGCATTTCTTGCTCGTTGATGCGGCCTACATAACCTATTGCATGCGCGAAAATCGCTTCCATTGGATAATTTCGGATCAAGTGTGCTGAAACTTCAGCCCCCTCTAGCCGAAAACTATTTACTGCCAATATGCTCCGATCCTGCTCGGTCAAATCGAATTTGAGCGCTGTATTTTCGTAAGGCTTTCGTCGATGCAGTCGCTTCTTGAATTCGCTGACATCATTTTCTGAGATATGTATTAGTTCACCTAAATCTGCGAGCAATTTGTCTAAATCTTCAGAACGCTCTCTCACAATGGTTAGGTTATATGTGGATCTATTATCGGCTAAAAGCTTGCCGTTTCGATCATAAATTAAACCTCTGGTGGGACTGACTGGCCGAACATGTACCCGATTATTATCCGACTGAGTTACGAAATCTTGATGGCGAATGATCTGTAAGTCATAATATCGAGCCAAAATCAATGCAATAAGGACCAACGCAAAAATACTAGAGACCAAAATTCGTTTGACGAATAGCTTACGAGTGGCTTCGATATTAACGAAAGTATAATTGCTCATCTAATTATCACCTGTGATAGGGATGTCTGATATTAATACTCCATGCTCTATATATTTGTTCCATAATCATTACGCGGACAAGGGTATGAGGAAGCGTTAAATCCGATAGAGACCAAAGCAAATCAGCCCTGCTCAAGCACGTCTCGCAGATCCCATCTGGGCCGCCAATTAGTATCGATATCTTTAGAGCCTCCTCCTGCCATCGGAGCAGTTTGTCTGCTAGTTCTATTGTTTTCATCGATTGACCTGAGATGTCCAGCGCTACAACATAATCTCGATCATCAAGCTTTTTTAATATGGCTGCGCCTTCTTTCTCTTTGGCAGATATTGCGTTTTGATTTTTTTGACGGTTAGCAAGTGGGATTTCGATCAAATGAGGGAGAATAGGTTTAGGCAATCTGCGTCGATACTCCTCGAAGCCCGAAGCCACCCATCCGGGCATACGAGAGCCCACGCCTATTATTGTCAATTGCATATATCACCCTTTTGACAATCAGAAAACTTTCCCTCCGCGAATCCTTTTTTGTTTTCAGGGCGGACCAACCAAAGGCGATCCAAATCATAGAACTCTCGAGAGCTGGGCAACATTATATTTGTAACGATATCGCCAAAATCGATCAGAATCCACTCTCTGCTGTTCTCGCCCTCTACCCCAATGGGCGAAAAACCGGCGTCTTTGGCTTCGCTAAGTACATTATTTGCAAGCGCCTTAACCTGTCGATGGCTATTACCACTTGCTATAATCAGTGTATCCATGACATCTGTCAGCGAACTTACACTAATTGTTACTACGTCAACGGCCTTGATATCTTCAAGGGCGCTTATAATAATATTTTTGAGATGTTCTGACATTTGACTCCATTATCTATATAGGTGGTTAATATGGATATAGTCGACCACTTGTTTTGGTAAAAGATTTTGAAGAGATTTGTTTTGTTTTATCTTTTGCCTTATTTTGGTTGAAGAAATGTCCAACAAACTTAGCTCGCAATGGTAAACATATCCCGCTGGGTTCTGTTTGAGTTTGGCAAGGTCTATGCTCCTGCGGCTTGAGATCCAATCCATTAAAGGTGAGGAGTATTTTTCAGGTGAACCTGGTCGTGAAATCGCGACGATATGACAGTAGTTGGTAAGCTCGGTCCATTTATACCAAGAATCGAGGTGATTCAATGTGTCGGATCCTACGCACAAAAATATTGTTTCTGCGGAGCCAATTCTAGATCGAATCTTATGAAGAGTGTTTATGGTGTAGCTAGGCGTATCGTTGCAAATTTCAGTCTCATCAACGATCAAATGAGGGTTTCTCGACATCGACAACTCTAGCATCTCTAGGCGCTGCAAAGGCGTGGCTACAGGGCGCAATCTATGCGTCGGCTTTCCGCATGGCATGAGTGCAATTGGCGTTATCCCCAGATGTTCAGATAGGTCTCTGGCAACCTTGATATGTCCTAGATGGACTGGATCAAAGGTGCCTCCAAAGATCGCAACAGCCATACTAATGTCGAATTTGCCCGTTACCATGGACGACCCATTTTTGGCTGGTTAGGCCCTCAAGGCCGACTGGCCCTCGAGCATGGATTTTATCTGTTGAAATTCCGACCTCGGCACCCAGACCGTACTCAAATCCGTCCGCGAAACGAGTTGAGGCATTTATCATAACTGAGCTTGAGTCAACATTTTCGATAAACAGTTGGGCATTTTCAGCGTTCTGGGTGACGATGGAGTCACTGTGTTTTGATCCATAACGATTAATATGCTCTATTGCTTCATCAACATTCTGAACTACCTTTATAGACAAAATTGGCGCCAAATATTCTTCTGACCAATCGGATTCAGAAGCGGCGTTAACCGAACCAACCAAAGAACGTGTCTTGCTACACCCTCGGAGCTCAACACGCCTTCTGGTGAACTCCATGCACAGCTCTGGAAGAATTCTATTCGAGATATTATCTGCGATGAGAAGTGATTCCATCGCATTACAAACACCATATCTGTGCGTTTTTGCATTAATCGCAAGTTCAATAGCCATCGTTGGATCAGCATGGGAGTCGATGTATACGTGGCAGTTTCCGTCAAGGTGCTTAATTATAGGTACACGCGCCTCATTACTAATTCTGGCGATAAGACTCTTGCCGCCTCGCGGCACGATGACATCTATGTAGTCGGTCAAGGTGATTAACTCACCAACAGCCTGTCGATCAATGGTATCGACAATTTGCACAGAAGTTGTTGGAAGACTGGAATCTGCGAGTCCGTCATGAATGCATCTTGCGATTGCTTTATTTGAGTTTATTGACTCGCTACCGCCTCTCAAAATACATGCGTTTCCTGCTTTCAAACAAAGACTTGCAGCATCAATGGTGACATTTGGGCGAGATTCATAAATTATACCGACAACGCCCAGGGGGACGCGCATTTTACTCAATCGGATTCCACTTGGGCGTTCGCCAATTTCAGTCATAGCTCCTACTGGATCATCCAAATTGATAACCTGTTGGAGCCCTTCGAGCATTTCATCTATCCTTTCATTGCTCAGTTTAAGACGGTCTAGCAGCGCGCCATCAAGATCTTGTTTTGCGGCAGTCACAAGATCTAAGTCATTTGCTTTAAGCAAATGACTTCGAGATTCTTCCAACTGCGTTGCGATACATTGTAAAGCGAAATTCTTCTCGTCCAAAGTGGCTTTTGCGAGGTTTCGTGCTGCGCCTTGAGCGAGCATTCCCAGATGTTGCATGTGTGCTTTAATGTCCATGAATCCATCAAACCAATGTTATTTGACCGTTACAGCTGTATTATACTCGGGGACAACATACATATGTTGCTGAAATTAACCTTGTTTTAAGAAATTGACTATTGAGTGCAAAGTTTTGGATCTCAATTGAGGTAACTTTACAATTCGTGCGCTCAACTGTTTATTAATGACTGGAAAATTTTTTGGAAGAAGTTACTGATTTTTTGATGGGATCATCTAAATGGCTGGTTCTAACAGGTGCGGGTGTCAGTTCTGACTCGGGTATTCCAACCTACCGAAACCAGCTGGGACATTGGAAAAGGAAACAACCGGTCACGCATCAGCAATTTATAAGAAGTCTTGCTTGTCGGCAACGTTTTTGGGCTAGAAATGTTGTCGGCTGGCGATTTATTGTTCAGGCTCAGCCAAATTTAGCACATTATTCTATTAGTGATCTTCAGAAAAATGGTGTAGTGATGGGTCTGGTGACGCAAAACGTTGATGGGTTGCATCAGTTAGCGGGCAGCCAAAATGTAATTGACTTGCATGGAAGAATAGATAGGGTTAAATGTTTAAGCTGCGGCGATGGCACGCCTCGCAGCTCACTTCAATCTTGGTTTGAGTTGCAAAATCCCGAATTTGTTCATCAGGCAGGGCAAATTGCTCCGGATGGAGATGCTGATGCAGACAACCTCGATTTTACCCTTTTGAGAGTGCCTTGCTGCCCAAAATGCCAGGGAATCTTGAAGCCTGATGTTGTTTTTTTCGGTGATGCTGTTCCCCGCAAACGGTTAGAGACCGCTAGGGAGATGATGGAATTGGCTTCAGGGCTTTTGGTGATCGGATCTTCTCTGATGACTTACTCGGGCTATCGATTTTGCCTTTGGGCGAACGATCAAAATAAACCCATTGTATTAGTTAATCAGGGAGAAACACGGGCTGATCATCTTGCCACGATGAAGGCTCCGACAACCTGCAGCCTTATTTTGCAATCCTGGTTAAAACGGTTACGGATAAGCAGATAATTCTTACTCGAGGTGACGGCTGACAATGTCCGCTAATGCGTCTAAATGTTGAGGTGTTGCATTTAACGCTGGGATATAGTGAAAGTCACTGCCTCCAGCATTCGTGAATATTTCTCTGCCTTCGACTTCAATTTCCTCTAGTGTCTCTAAACAATCAGAGGAAAATCCGGGGCATACCACGGCCACGTGTTTCACGCCCTCTGCGGGTAATTTTTCAAGCGTCTTATCGGTGTAGGGCTGCAACCAAGGCTCACGTCCGAATCTAGATTGGAATGTAGTCATCACTTGTTCTTCCGGTAGGTTCATATGCTCACAAACTAAACGAGTCGTCTGGTGACACAAGCAGTGATAGGGATCTCCTTTCTCAAGATACCTTTTTGGCGTGCCATGATAGGAGAATATAAGTTTTTCGGGCATACCATTTTGGTCTAGATGCGCTCTGATGCTGCTGGCAAGAGCATCGATGTATTGAGTTGATTGCTGATACCCGCCGATAAAGTGCAATTGGGGGACCCAGCGGGTACTTTTCATTTCGGCTGCAATTGCATCAAAGGTTGAACCGGTGGTTGCGCCACTGTATTGGGGATAAAGTGGCAGCACAACAATATTTCTGACGTTCTGGTCGGAGAGACGCCTGATTGCCGATGGGATAGAGGGGTTACCGTAACGCATGCCCAAGGCAACTGGTATGGATCTGCCAAAGTGCTTTTCTAAACGTTGCGAAACGCCTTCAGCTTGCTGTTTGCTATGAACCAAGAGTGGTGATCCCTCGGGACTCCAGACACTGCGATAGAGCTTAGCAGAACGCGCAGGTCGGATGGGTAAAATAATAAAATTAAGTATNAGCCACCATAGCGCCCGTGGAACCTCTACCACCCTAGGGTCGCTTAAGAATTGTCTTAAGTAGCGCCTAAGTTCTTTGCTCTGAGGGGCATCGGGTGTGCCAAGATTGCACAATAGAACTCCTGAGCCAGGCGGTTTGCCTTCGTGGTCATAGGTGGTTTGGCCTCTGAATCGCATTATTTTTGCCCAACTTTAAGTTTTTGTACATGAAAAGATAGATTTTTGCCTTGTTTACTTTTTGTAATACTGCGTACTCAACTCGAATTTTATCCCGAANTAATGCTATACGCTATAAACTGGTGCGAAGACGCACCGTCGACGCTATAATCCCCAGCTTTTATCAATCTTATACTTTCGTATGCGCCTGCTTACCTCTGATCGTCGAACCTTTGCCATTATCTCACACCCCGATGCAGGTAAAACCACCATCACCGAGAAATTGTTGCTACTCGGAAACGTTATTCAACTTGCCGGAACTGTAAAAGGCCGCAAGAGTGATCGGCATGCCACATCAGACTGGATGGAAATGGAGAAGGAGCGCGGTATTTCCGTTACGTCGTCGGTAATGCAGTTTCCCTATGGTAATCGGGTGATAAATCTTTTGGACACGCCGGGACATGAGGATTTTTCTGAGGACACTTATCGAACGCTGACAGCCGTGGATTCGTCGCTTATGGTAATCGATGGATCCAAAGGTGTCGAGGCCCGAACCATCAAGCTAATGGAAGTTTGTCGCCTTCGCGATACGCCGATTTTTTCTTTCGTAAATAAAATGGATCGCGATATTCGGGATCCTATCGAATTGCTAGATGAAATCGAAGCGGTTTTGGGTATTAAAGCCGCGCCCATCAATTGGCCCATAGGTATGGGCAGAGATTTTAGGGGNGTATATAGCCTTTACACAGATACGATACATGTCTTTCAAAAAGGACGAGGGCAGACCTTGGATGATGATATTCGGATAGAGGGACTGGAATCGGAGCGTGCCAAAGAGGTTCTTGGTCCATTCGCCAAAGATGTTTTAGAAGAACTAGAACTCGTTAAGGGAGCTACAAATGAATTCTCGATTGACCATTTTATGGCAGGGAATTTAACGCCAGTATTTTTTGGTTCGGCGCTAGGAAACTTCGGCGTCCGTGAGATGCTTGACGGGTTTGTAAACTGGGCGCCGGAGCCCCAGCCCCGCCTAGCAGACGTGCGCTCTGTAGCGCCTTCCGAGGAATCTTTCAGCGGCTTTGTCTTCAAGATTCAGGCAAACATGGACCCAAAGCACCGTGATAGAATTGCATTCTTGCGTATCTGCTCAGGACGTTATTCTCGGGGTATGAAGATCAGACATGTTCGCATGGGAAAAGACATCAAGATTGCTGAGGCTTTCAGTTTCAAAGCAGGTGAGCGTGTTTCTCTAGATGAGGCCCAAGCGGGCGACATTATTGGCCTGCACAATCACGGCTCTATCCATATCGGGGATACTTTCAGTGAAGGTGAAGCCCTCAAATTTAGTGGCATTCCATATTTTGCTCCTGAACTTTTTAAACTTATTAGGTTGCGAGACCCTTTGAAGAGCAAACAGCTGCAAAATGGTATAAGGCAGCTATCGGAAGAGGGCAGCACACAAGTATTCTTCCCCTTACGCAACAACGATATCATTTTAGGGGCAGTGGGGCAGCTTCAGTTTGATGTCGTGGCATACCGTTTGAAAGCCGAGTATGGGGTGGATGCAATCTATGAGTCGGTTAGCGTGCATTCAGCGCGATGGACCCATACCGAAGACGGAAAATCATTAGAAAGCTTTCGAAACAAGGCTAAGGACAACCTTGCGATTGACGGAGGCGGACACTTGACTTACCTTGCTCCGACACGGGCTAATATGTCGCTTGCTGAGGAGCGATATCCGGACATCGAGTTCTCGGCCACTCGAGAAAATTAGCGAGGTTTGCAAGACTCAATATGTCAGATACAACCTTTATGACCTCACCGGCCCAAACTCCTCAGCAGTTGCGCGCAAATCGAGGGTTCTTCTCTAGTTGGATCGGCCTGACAATTCTTAGGGTCCTGGGTTGGCGTATAGAAGGTCAAATACCCGACGTTAAAAGGTTTATTTTAATTGGTGCGCCTCATACTTCTAATTGGGATTTTGTTTTGGCTATGGCATCTATCCTCACTATTGACCTAAAGATGCGCTGGTTGATGAAACACACTGCTTTCAAACCATACATCGCGTGGCTGTTTAATTGGTTGGGTGGAATACCGACAAACCGAGCAGAGCCTCAAATCATTGTAAGAAACGTTGAACGTATTGCCAATGAAGAGGCGGGAATTGTAATCGGCATTACCCCAGAGGGAACGAGAAAGAAGGTTGAAAAATGGAAAACTGGATTCTTGCGCCTTGCTATGAATCTCGACTGCCCTATCCTTATGGTTGGTCTGATGTACCCAACCAAGCGGGTGTTCTTAGGTGACCTGTTTTACCCAACAGGAGACAATGAGGCCGATTTAGCTGCAATTCTCACCTACTATTCTCAATTTCAGGGAAAGTACCCTGATCAATTCTAGTGAGAATTATACCTAGCGCCACTCGCAGACTTAAAATGTGTGCCCCTAGTCTTCTGTGGTTTATATTTAAGGATTTACACTGGGAGAGGCAAGTTTTATTTGCTTTTCATGGCCGGCTTGCACATCAATTGCCAAAGATTCAGAATGTCATGACAGCAGTAACATAGTTGCGTAATCTTGGAGCAAGTTAATGACTCAAAACGTGTCACCCATTACTAGGCTGCTTATTAATTTGGCTGCCTTCACCGTAATTGTAGCGGGCCTTAAGATGGCAAATACTCTGATCGTGCCTTTCATACTCGCGGTATTTATTGCGATGGTGGTATCTCCCATGGTCTCTTGGCTTAAATCACATGGCGTGCCTACTGGGTTATCGATCCTGATTGTAGTGTTACTCATGTTGTCGGTAGGCCTATTACTTGGCGCAGTCATTGGATCAGCGATGGTTAATTTTCAGCAGGATTTGCCAGAGNATTCGAATAAGTTGGCAGCCATGAGTGCTGGTGTGCAGGAGATGCTCAACGACCGAGGTATTGCTATAAGTGCCGAACAATGGAAGAACAGCTTCGACCCAAGCGCATTGATGGTGCTGGTCGCCAATATTTTGGCTTCTTTTGGTAATGTGATGACGAACAGTATGATGATCTTACTGACCGTGATTCTTATCTTAGCTGAGAACATGGGTTTCGGTGAAAAGCTTGCCTTGGCTCGAGGGCCTGGCTCATCTAGTGAGTGGCTCAAGACCTTCACAAAAAGCGTCAACGACTACATGGCAATTAAAACAGCTATAAGCTTTAGTACCGGACTGATTATTTTCGTCTGGCTCTCGATTATTGGGGTGGATTATGCTGTGTTATGGGGGCTGTTGGCTTTCCTTCTAAATTTTATTCCAGCGATTGGATCAGTTATTGCGTGCGTACCCGCTGTTTTGTTGGCCCTCATTCAGCTCGGAGTGGGCCCCGCGGCGCTGACCTTGGGAGGATTTTTAGCAGTCAATGTGGTCATGGGCAATGGCGTGGAACCTCGCTTGATGGGACGTGGATTAAATCTCTCGCCATTAGTCGTCTTCATATCTCTGCTGCTATGGGGGTGGGTACTTGGCCCTGTGGGAATGTTGTTATCGATACCGCTCACGATCATGGTCAAAATAGCTCTGGAGAGCCAATCAGAAACTCAGTGGTTAGGGTTGATGCTGGGAGATGGGGAAACCGTTCCTCACTAGCATTTGCTAGGATAGGCACTGAAAACAATTCAAACATTTCACTGACTGAGAAATTCTCTGCGGCATTCCATAAGCGAAGGCCGCAGCCTTAAAGATCCAATTCTAGCTGTCACTTTATTGACGCCAATCCTCGCAATTGCTCTTTCGCCGGTGGCTTTTAAAATAACGGCCCTGAAGACTTCTAAACTATTGAATTTATTGATATTTAATTTAGGTTATTTTTGGTCTGGATTTTGCTTGCAATATATGTGAAAGCAACAAACAAAAGCGAGGACTTACTGATAGCCTGACACAGTGAAAATCAACACTAACATTAACGCCACCATTGCGGCGAACGCCCTTACAAAAAATAATCGGGCAATGAATCAGGCAATGGAGCGACTTTCAACGGGGTTGAGAATCAATTCGGCCGCCGATGATGCCGCTGGTCTTGCGATTTCTTCAAGAATGTCCGCCCAAATCAATGGCCTCAATCAGGCTGTTCGAAACGCTCAAGATGCAATGTCAATGCTCCAGACTGCTGAAGGGACCATGGTGGCGATTACAGACATGTTGCAGCGGATGCGCGAACTATCTATCCAGGCCATCAGTGATACCAATACCACTTCAGATAGAGCAGCGCTCGATCTAGAGTATCAAGCTCTCAAGTCGGAGATAGATCGTATCGCACTAAATACTGAGTGGAATGGACGATCTCTGTTCGACGGCTCGGGTTACAACGGAAATTTGAATTTCCAGATTGGAGCGGAAGCTGGTCAAAAAATCTCGGTAGAATTGGGCACGCTGTCAACGATGGATTTGGGTGACCTCAATGCGGGAAAATCAGGGGACGGATATGGGTCTCACTCAATGTCTCCCCCCGTAAGGAGCATCACGGGAAGAACATTTGCACCGCATGCATCAAGCGTTCCGGGCGATACCGGCGGCTCAAGTCATATAAGCCATAACTCCCGCCCGCCAATAGCTGAGCCATTGACTTCTGCCATTGACGTAACCCGTGTTACTAACGTAAGCGACCCATTTAGGTCTTGGACCCAGATGGGTGATGACATTGACGGAAGGGAGGCAGGGGAGCGCGCCGGCTTGGGCATGCTCAGTGGCGACGGCGATACTCTTGTGGTCGCGGCTCCGGCAGGTACCGATGCCACTGGTAAGGTTCGTGCCTTTGATTGGGATGGAACGAATTGGGTACAGAGAGGGCAAGATATATCAGCATATACAAATTCAGAAAATGATTTGGTTAGTGTGCTGATAGCTGTAAGTGATAATGGAAATATCCTTGCGGTAGGTGAAAGCCTTGATGACAGTGCGGGAAAAAATGCGGGTCAAACCCGGATCTTTGAGTGGAATGGCTCTGCTTGGGTGCAGAGGGGGGCTACTATTTCTGGTGACGAGGCTGGTGATGGGTTGGGAGCAAGTGTCGCTCTCAGCACAGATGGTAGCACACTGGCGATTGGCGAATATGAGACAGAGAATGATGATGGAACCGAAACAGCGAGTGCCCGTGTGTTCGATTGGGATGGCATTCAGTGGATGCAAAGAGGAGCAAAAATTGACGCTGAGACGGTTGGCGAGGAGTCTACCACAGTGCGACTCAGTGCCGACGGTAAAACGCTCGCGGTCGGAGGAATTCGCAATGATGCGAGTGCACAGAATTCGGGTAATGTGCGTGTGTTTGACTGGAATGGATCTGCCTGGGTTAAAAGGGGTCTGGATATAGACGGCGATGGGGTTGAGGAGCGGGCTGGTTTAACCGCACTCAGTGATGACGGTAAAACGCTCGCAATCGGTTCCTATTTGTTCGACCTCAACAGCGTCGCGAACCCGGGGAGGGTCAGAGTGTTCGACTGGAACGATTCAGCCTGGGTGCAGCGTGGGAGCGACCTTATCGGTGAAAGGCCCGGCGATGTGTTTGGAATTACTATGAGCCTGAGCGGCGATGGCAATAGCCTCTCGGTTAGCGCACCAGGAAATGATGGTAACGGGCCAGTTTCGGGAGGGGCATTTGTATATGACTGGAACGGATCTGCATGGGTTCAAAGGGGCCAGGACATTGATGGCGAAAACATGGTTGATCTCGCGAGTGTTGCAAGTTTGAGCAAAGACGGCACAAGACTCGCTATCGGTGCACAGCTGAATGATGGAAACGGCATAGATTCTGGGCATTTTCGGGTCTTTGAGTGGCCGACAAAAGCGACTGGAAATCAGGAAACCATCAACTTTTCGGGTCGAAATGTCGGCATCGGAGACACAGTAGCCATCAATATACCGGGAGGCGAGAAAGTTCAGGGGGTAGTGGGCAGCGACGGTCTCGATGCTCTATTGACCTCGATGGCATCTAAAATCGCTGCTCAAACTTCGCTATTCAGCTCGGCTAGCGCGGGGAGTGGGATCTTGATACTGACTGGTAAATCTGATGGATCGGCTTTACCTGCAATTACACTCTCACTTGTAACCAACAGACCTGAGACCTTTGAGGGGACCTTTGGGACTCACCAGTCTTCTGCACCAACGCCCGCGGTTACAGATTCTGCAACATCCTTAGTGCCAGCCGGCAGTGAGGTCCAGGTAAACACCTATACTAACGGTTATCAAGGATACTCGTCTATAACCGATCTACAAGATGGTGGTTATGTCATTACCTGGACTTCGGAGGCACAGGATGACAGTTCTGGCTCCTACCCGAAGGGCGTTTATGGTCAACGGTATGATTCCTCTGGAAACACAGTTGGGTCAGAATTTCTTGTCAATACGACCGTCGCAAACCAACAAGGATATCCTGAAATTACTTCACTCGATGATGGTGGTTTTGCCATTGTATGGGCAGCTGAGCAGGAATCAAATGGGACTGAGGGCATCTATGGCCAAATTTTTGATGCGTCAGGAAGTAAAGTAGGCTCAGAATTTCATGTGAATACCTATACGTCTTCATGGCAGTATGGTGCAAGTATTGCCACTCTTTCAGGTGGTGGCTTTGTAGTCACCTGGCAATCCAATGCTCAAGATGGGAGTAGTTATGGTATCTACGGGCAGCGGTTTGATAATTCGAATAACCCAGTGGGTTCAGAGTTCCAGGTAAACACTATCACTTCTGGTAGACAGGAGTATGCAAAGGTGACCTCTTTGTCAGATGGTGGGTTCGTGGTGGCGTGGCAAGATCCCGGCCAAGACGGCGATGGCCTGGGTGTTTTTGGTCAAAAATATAATGCCTCCGGGGTTAAAGTCGGATCGGAGTTTAAGATCAACACTCACACCACTGGTGATCAGAAAGTTGTCAGCATTACATCGCTCGTTGATGGAGGCTTCGTCGCTGCATGGAGCTCAGAAAATCAAGATGGCGATGGCTGGGGCGTGTATGGGCAGCGCTATGATTCGTCAGGCAATGCCCTAGGCTCGGAATTTCAAATCAATACTACAACGTCGGATAGTCAAGTAACCCAATCGGGTAAAGAATTAATTGCACTTGCGGATGGCGGATTTGTCGCGGCATGGGCTTCTAATCTTCAGGACGGCAGTGACTACGGTATCTATGGCCAGCGCTACGATGCCTCTGGTGCCAAGCTCGGATCGGAGTTTCTGATCAATACAACTACGAGCAATGAGCAGTCATTCGCCGCACTCACATCACTCCCAGACGGCGGCTTTGTTGCAGCTTGGAATTCTAAAGACCAAGACGGTGATGACTATGGTGTTTACGCTAAAAGATTTTCCTCCACTCTAACGCCAGCAACTACTAGCATCGATTTCTCGGATAGAAACCTCGCTTTGGGTGATAAGGTGGCGATTGAAATAGCTGGTGGTACTGCGGTCAAAGGTGTTATTGGCGCTAACGGGCTCGATGGGCTGCTGACATCGTTAAGTTCTTCACTGACGGCACAGGACTCATTCTTCAGCGCGGCTTCTTCCTCATCAGGGGTTCTCACCCTCACAGGTCTAGCATCTGGTGCGGCGCTTCCAGCCGTGGTAGTTAGCCTTGAGCAGAATTCAACCACCAATCAGAATCGCATCAATTTGAATGAAAAAAACCTTGTCCTAGGAGACAGGATCACAATCGATGTTGATGGAGGTGCACAGGTACAGGGAGTTTTAGGAGGTGAGGGTTTGGATGGGTTACTCGCGAGCGTGGCCAATGATTTGTCTGCTCAAAGTTCGTTATTTGGGTCTGTTAGCGCAGAGAACGGTATTCTTTCTATTAACGGTCCTAACGCGAACACCGACCCGCCTCGGGTGACCGTAAACCTTGAGGACGCCTTCTATTTCTCTACCTTCGATTTTAATGGCAAGAACTTAGTTGAAGGCGATCGGATTACACTAAATATCTCTGGAGGGCAACAAGTCCAGGGTCTTATAGGAGCGGGTGGGCTCAATGCAACACTTGCCTCCATGGCAGCTGATGCCGGATCTCTCATCGATACTTACAGTTCGGTATCTGCTAACTCCGGCGTTCTCACATTAGTTGGCTTACTCGATGCCACCAGTATGCCAGGGGTTACCGTCACGCTAGAGGATGGAACCGATAGAGAAGCCCAGATCGACTTCAGTGACAGGAACCTGGTTGAGGGTGACAGGATCNCTTTGGCTGTGTCAGGTGGCGATTCCATTCAGGCGGTGGTGAGCCCTAACGGATTAGATGCGACACTGTCTATGATAGCCTCTGAACTTGCCGCCCAGACAGGATTATTCGTGTCAGCTTCAGCAAGTGGTGGTGGAGTAACTTACAAAGGCTTGTCAAGCGGGCCTGCAGTTGCTGATATAACGGTTACACTCGAGAGCGTAAACAATTCTCAAGCGCTTTTCCCCACCGCTATAAACTCATTTGATAATGCAGTGACTGCGATGGAGCGAATAGATACTAGCGTCACGCAGATAAATGAACGAAGGGCCAGCTTTGGTGCGGTCATTAATCGCCTCGATTTTGCAGCGGATAACCTTTCGAACATTGTGCTAAATACTGAAGCATCGAGAAGCCGGATAGAAGACGCTGATTATGCTGCAGAAACGACGGCTCTCGCGCGAACCCAGATCATTCAACAGGCAGCCACGGCTATGCTCGCCCAGGCCAACATGCAGACTCGACAGGTGTTAGAACTCCTCGAGTTAGATGGCTAGGTCTCCCCAGCATCTTTGGAAATTTCAAAAGAAGCCGAGGGGATTGATGTCGTGACTCATTAGCACATTCTTGGTTTGCTGGTAGTGTTCAAGTGCCATCTTGTGGGTCTCACGACCGATACCTGACTTTTTGTAACCCCCGAAGGCCGTATGTGCAGGATAAGCGTGGTAACAGTTGACCCAAACACGGCCAGCCTGAATACCACGAGCCATCCTGAAAGCACGGTTTGTATCTCTAGTCCAGACACCTGCGCCAAGCCCAAACTCTGTATCATTGGCAATCGACAACGCATGTGCCTCGTCTTCAAAGGTAGTAATACCGAGAGTAGGCCCGAAGATCTCTTCCTGAAATATGCGCATGCTATTATCCCCCTTGAGAAGGGTGGGCTCGACGTAGAAACCGCCAGAGAGATCGCTCCCGACGGTAGCCTGTTTGCCGCCCATCAGGAATTCGGCGTTCTCATTTCGGGCAACTTCCATATATCCTATAATTTTATCGAATTGCTCTCTTGATGCCTGAGCACCGACCATGGTGGCAGTATCAAGAGGATTACCCTGAACAATTCCTTTGGCGCGCTCAAGAACCCTGCTGATGAAGGCGTCGTAAATGCTCTCCTGCACGAGGGCCCTTGATGGGCAGGTGCAAACCTCACCTTGGTTAAAGAAACCTAAGAGTAGGCCTTCGGCGCATTTGTCGATATAGTCAGTCTCTTGATCCATAATGTCTTCAAAATAGATGTTAGGAGATTTTCCTCCTAGCTCTACTGTGGAAGGGATAAGATTTTTTGCGGCGTGGCCCAGTATTAAATGCCCCACTGGCGTTGAGCCAGTGAAGGCAATTTTGGCAATGCGCTCACTTTGGGCCAGCGCGGCACCAATTTCGTCACCAAATCCGTTAATAATATTCACGACGCCAGTCGGGAGAAGGTCGGCTATGAGTTCCATCATGATCATGATGGAGCAGGGGGTCTGCTCTGCTGGTTTTAATACGACGCAATTTCCTGCAGCCAGTGCGGGTGCTAATTTCCACCCCGCCATGAGTAGTGGGAAGTTCCAAGGTATGATTTGCCCCACTACCCCAAGTGGTTCGTGGAAGTGATAAGATGCTGTGGAAGCATCGAGGTCAGCCGTGCTGCCCTCTTGCGCCCTGATGCATCCTGCAAAATATCGAAAGTGGTCTACCAGCAAGGGTATGTCTGCATTAAGGGTTTCCCTAATTCCTTTGCCGTTATCGCATGTTTCGACATAGGCCAATAATTCAAGGTTGTTTTCAATCCGATCGGCAACCTTGAGCAAGAGGTTAGAGCGCTCGGTAACCGATGTGGAACCCCACCCGCCAGCAGCAGCATGCGCAGCATTGAGTGCAATATCCAAATCATCTTGACTTGATCGCGCCACCTCACAGAGAAGTGAGCCGTTAATAGGCGATATGTTTTCAAAATATTCTCCGTTGATGGGAGCTACCCATTCTCCTCCGATGAAGTTATCGTAACGGCTTTTAAAGGCATGAAGCGCACCTTGTGTATGAGGCATTTGATAAAGCATTATCGATCTCCGGTTGATTAATTATAATTGTTCGATAGCAGTCAAATTAAAAGCTTTTTCTTTGCGGATGACAAGAGATTCAGCTGCTGAACACTGACGGACAACGGTTTTGTGCGGCGAGAACTATTGTTTTGTTAGAAAAGGTGACTTTGAAGCCAATGGGCTAAGTGTAGCGTAGATTTTTGGGGAGAAGTATCAGTGACGCTGGAAACATCAGTTGTGAAACCTGACTATTTGAAGGAACTCAATGTCTCGGGGAGAGGGATCGCAAAATTGGATCTGTCACCGTTTCCAGCATTGGAGATTCTCCATTGCGGTAACAATAAACTAACACACCTTGATCTATCCCAGAATAGAAACCTCAGGGTGCTTTCATGTTTTAACAATCAACTCAGTGAAATTGACTTATCGGTGAATGGTTGCCTCGTCGAGTTGTATTGCAGTAATAATACGCTCACCCAGCTTGATATCAGTAGCCTGGGTTTTTTGCGAAAGCTTTGGTGCTTTAATAACCGTTTATTGCGATTGGATTTGCAGCGGTCCGTGGCGCTAAATGTTTTGTTTTGCTACAACAATTTTTTAAATGTTATTGACCTTTCCAAGCTCACAAATCTTCAAATGCTCAACTGCAGGGACAATCGACTAAGTCAACTCGATTTGTCTTTTAATAAGGACCTTGAGATTCTCTACTGCAGCGGAAATCAATTAACATCACTAGATTTATCCTGCACGCCAAAACTAGAAGCGCTCTATTGCTACCGTAACAGAATTAAACAACTTGACCTCTCCAGCAATTGTGCGCTCGAGCTCCTTTATTGTTATGGTAACGATTTAGTGGATCTCGACACTTCGATGACGCAAGGGCTCAGGCATCTTCGCTGGCAGGGCTTAAAATAGTTCTCATTGGAGAAGCGAATCGATGTAGTATACTTCGTTACTTCTATCGCTGTTTGTTAAAGCCAAATGGATTTTCTTCACATACTGTTTGCTCTTGGGCTATTAGCAATTTTTCTTTCTCTATTTCCATTCCTCTTGGTTTTTATGTTCGTTCACCTGAGCATGCCAAGGCAAGCGCTTGAGAATTCTAGTGAGTCATTCAGTTGCTCCCCTGACCGTTCTAATCTCATTATCCATTTTGTAACCGGCGGTTTTAGCGGCGCCACAAAGGTTGCGCTTGAGATTGTAAGAGGGTCTAACCAGAATCAGAATTTCAAATCGCTTTTGGTTCTCAGAAGGAAAAGATCGACAGACCCTAGTCGTGTTCAACAAATAATCGATAGCGGTGTTGAAGTCACTTTAGTGCCTGGTTGGGCGCATATCGCGACGATCGTGCAGCTAACCCGCCTTTTAAAGAAATGGAACCCAAGAGTGCTAGTTTGCCATGGTTTTAGTGAACATCTTTGGGGACGCTATGCCGGAATATTAGCCAAGGTGCCTCACATAATTCAGGTTGAGCACAACTCGCGTGAACGCTATACCCCTTGGCGTCTTCGACAAGCACGCTGGCTATCGCGCCACACCGATAAAATCGTGGGAGTCTCTGAGGGCGTGCGTCAAAATTTGCTTCGTTTAAAATTTCCTATTGACAGAACGATTGCCATCAATAATGGTATTAATCTGGAGCCTTATGAGTCTCTTAAGCATGCGGATTTCTTGAACCGAGCTCCGAACATAGTCATGGCGGCTCGCTTTGCGAGGCAAAAAGACCATTTGACCCTTATTCGAGCCGTTGGGGAATTGATTAAACGAGGTTGTTATACAGAAGTGTATCTCGCTGGTACCGGTAATAATCGACATTCATCTAGGGCTGAGTCGCTTGTCAATGAACTGGATCTTCAGGATCGTGTCCATTTTTTGGGATTTTGCAACCACGTTCCAGATCTGCTTTTGAGCAACAAGATATGCGTTCTTAGCACCCATTACGAAGGTATGCCGCTATCGCTTAGCGAGGGCATGGCGGCGGGTTGTGCAGTGGTAGGTTCTTCAGTTTTGGGTGTTAGGGAAATGATCAATCATAACGACGACGGTTTGCTTGTAGAGCCTAATTCACCTGCAGCATTGGCAGATGGCTTGGAAGCTTTGCTTACAGACCATAATTTTGCAGCGCGACTTGCATCAAGAGCGCGAGAAAGGGCCAAGAATGAGCTCAGTACAAAAGGTATGGTAGATAGATATGAAGATCTGATTGCCTCATTATTGGAGAGAAAACTCTGATTCGCTCAGATGCCAGAAATAAGCGCTCATAATGATACTTTCGAGAGCGGAATATTGGGGATTCCAGCCGAGTTGGTCGATTGCCTTTTGGCTATCTGCTATCAAAACAGGCGGGTCGCCTTCTCGTCGATCAGAAAACTGGTAATCGACCCTGTTACCCAAGACATGTTCACATGCCTTTATTACCTCTAGAACTGAGAAGCCGTTACCGTTGCCCAAATTAAATGTGGAGAATCCTTGTTTGGCGTGCATGAACTCAAGCGCCTTGAGGTGCGCCTGAGCAAGATCCTCAACATGCACATAGTCTCTAACGCAGGTGCCGTCTGGGGTATTATAGTCGTTGCCAAAAACCTTAAGTTTTTCACTAGGATAGTTTCCCGCCCTCAATATCTTTGGGATTAAGTGCGTCTCGGGCTCATGAGCCTCACCCAGCGATCCCGAATGGTGCGCGCCTGCTGCGTTAAAGTACCTCAAACAAGTTGCATTCAACCCATGCATATCACAAATGTGCTCAAGGAAATTTTCTACCGTAAGCTTCGTGCGCCCATAAGGGTTAATAGGGTCTCGTGGGTGATTTTCCGCTATTTTGTCAGTAATTGGATTACCAAAAATAGCTGCAGAGGATGAAAATACCAAGTTATTGTTGTCATTAAGCATAAGCTCATTAATCAAGTTAAGGCTTCCAACTACATTACTACGATAGTAAGCGTTGGACCTCTTAATGGATTCATCAACAAGCGATTTNCCTGCGAAATGAATCACGCAATCAAACTTTCGACCTTTCAGAGCTCTTGATAATGCTTCCTGATCAAGAAGGCTAAGACGCAAGATTTCGCTATCTTTTACAGCCCATTCGTGACCCGTAGAAAAATCATCCAGTACTACAGCTTCATGACCAGATTCTTGCAAATACTTGACCATGTGCGAACCAATGTAACCGGCACCACCCGGAANAAGAAAAATCATTGAACAAACCNATAGTTTAANAAAAAANCTAAGNCTGCCATTTAATAGAACACCCTANAGATGCGACCTGATCAACAGGTCCCTGACCAGTCTCTGCTATGGNAAGCATTGCATTGAGNAGTTCNGGTCGTCGTTCGCCTGATCTATTTATTCCTAAGTTATCTAGCCTGCCTCGGTACTGNAGTTCACCTNTNGAGTTAAAACCAAAAAAGTCCGGAGTGCAGACCGCACCATAAGTCCTTGCCGTCTCTTGGGATTTGTCTATGAGGTATGGAAAATCGAAAGAGTATCTCTTCGAAAACTCTTGCATTTTTGGAGGGCTGTCTTCCGGATAGGCTTGGTAGTCGTTTGGCATAATCGCCGCAATGCCCACATCGATTTCCTTGAGTTTCATTGCATCACTAGAAAAGTTTTCGGCTATGGCTTTGACATAGGGGCAGTGATTGCAGATGAAGGCGATTAGAAGACCGTTTCTGCCAAACAATGAGTCGACGGAATATTCAATTCCTGCAGGGTCTGGAAGCCTAAACTGCCTAGCCTGCCAGCCAAAGTTACAGATGGGGGTGTCGGTTAATGCCATAACGGAGATTATATCGGTTTCGAAGATTGAATTTAAGTTATCTCTGTCTATTCACCTTTGATATATCCGCTGTAAAAAAGCTTCGATATTTCGGATGCCAGAATTTATAGGTATCCTAAAAGCGCACGTAAGCCAGGTGCCGCATAATCTACCATTTGTTTCTGCTTGTCTGGTAAAACTTCGGGCACTGACTCCGTCAATCCAGCGAGATTTTCTCGTGCGGTACCGCTCTGTTTTCTATCAGCACCAAGCCGAACCCGTTCAATCCAGTCTTTTGGTAATTGACCGAGTCCAGCCTTGTCAAAAATGGCCTCAAAAAAAATGCGGCTGCGCCCAGATTCAAGGTCCCCTAAATTCGACATTAGGTCTTCATACCTAATGACTGTGACCTCAGTTCCGAGCCATGCTACTGCATTATGGGTATAAATTTCTTGGAGCGTGGGTGACTTCCCATGTATTCCAAGTATCATCATGTTAAGCACCTCATTAATCGAGACATTGCCTCCTTTGAGATGCTCAAGGGATCCTCTAAACGTGTCGGATAAGAAGAATCGAGCTCTAGCCAATACCCAATCGTAGGGGTCTCGCACCAATAAAATATGCCTTACAGCTCTCAGAGCAATGGCCGACTCATCCGAGAACAGCAAGTGACCCCAGCTAATCTGGGGCCTAGACTGATCGAAGGCACGAATATGCTGGCGCAAAATCGGTATTTGAATAAAGGCATCATGATATTGCTGATCAACAGGTACAAACATCCTTATGATATTACGCATAAGGTGGGTCCCAGATTTTGGTACCGAGTTCAAAAATAGCGGTACTTTTAATGACTCTTGGATGAAGTTGGCGTTCAGTTCGTTAAGGTTGTCGGCTTTGGCCGATATCTTGGGCATAGACCACTGTTCACATTTCAATTCTTTGACCCTTCATGATATGCCATGCTGAGGGGTCCGAGCAATTCGTTGTTGGTAAAAAAGCCCCCGCAAAGCGGGGGCTCTTAAAAACCCTTACTGTTTCTCAATTGCCCTGACTACATTCGCTTATTAACGTTCAAGAAAAACGCTCGTCCTGGCCAGTTATATTGAGAGTAAAAAGCAGAATTTCCTTGAGTACTCAATTCCCCAAGACCTAGAGTAGTAACACGCGGAGGTGCTTCGTCAGTCGCATTAGTTACACCGAAACG
>NZJL01000010.1 GCA_002692165.1 Porticoccaceae bacterium | reverse complement strand
CCAAATTCGAGCAGTCTCTCTGTCGCATCCGATCTCCATTTAAGCAATGACTCGTTTTGAGACGCCCAATCTTGCTGTAGGAATGACTTAATCCACGCGGGGCGGTTCTTTAATTCAACGGGGGCTTGGATTTCCCTGAACCTGTCGTCGGTTTCTACAGTAGCGCCAAGCGCCTCTGCGAGCGGTTCTGNGGTCTGCCGAGCACGCAGCATAGGGCTGCTGACGAGGCTCGTCTCTGTGTCGATCAGATTGAGTAACTCCTCACTGGCATTAGAAGCTTGCTTATAACCCAGTTCACTGAGGCCAGGATCAGGATCCTCTCCCCAATGCCCGGTGGCTTCTCCATGTCTCACGAGGAACAGTTTGATAGGTTTGCAGGTCATTGCGCAGTGATCTCATCAGCAAACATATCTCATATCCTGGGTGAATGTCAGTGTCACGCTCGTAGAAGCACCAGTCGCATTCGGTATTTTGGCATACTAGTAAGCATCAAGAAATCCATGCAAGATTTCACAGAATTCAATTTTTTCTTGCTTGCCCGCAACCACATGCGCCACCTTAGGCATCGTTACACCAATAGCATTGAGGAGGCCCTTCTCCAAAGGCATAGTGGTCCTTGGGCCTGTAATAACATCACAGCCTGCATGAATGATCAGCGTCGGCGCAGAAATATGTTTCATATGAGGCCTGATATCATGAGAGTTACACGCTTCTGTGAACCGGAGGTGAGCGGTAAGATTGTTTTCAAGGGCCCCCCAAACCTTACCGCTACCCAGAAGTTTTGCACGATTGGCGATGTAATAATCTGGTCTGAATGAATANACCGCAACGAGTTCTTGAAATGCGAGAAATCCAGCTTTCTCATGCATGGTTGCGAGGGCGTTAAGTTGATCACGCATGCAGTCATCTGAAAAGGCCCAGCATCCCATGTTAACCATACAACGAACTAGGTCAGGCCGNTTGAGNGCTACCCACTGNCCAATNCAGGCTCCAATTCCCACCAGGCCAACAAAATATAACTTGTTCCATCCTAAATGGTCCAGCAAGCCAATGATATCATCAGCATGCAATTCGGTGCTTGGCTTGACACTTAGGTCATCGTCCGACTCGCCGATTCCCCGGTAATCAATTAAAAGTACGGTGTACTTTTCCGTCATGCCCCTNGCGAGNAAATGCTCTCTGCCATGACAGAAGGTATCCCATCCACCAACATATATAGCTGGTGGTCCATCGCCATGAATTTCATAATACATATTGTGGTTATTAATTTTTACAGTTGGCATCACTATTACTCAGCAGCTTAAAGTATGATTTTTGTCAAAATGCTCGATTACGTCGGTTAAAGTCGTCACATCAGCATACCGCCTACCCACGTCGCGCAGGTTGCTCCAATGTGCCTCTTCATTTTGATCCCCGCAGCAATCTTCCGGCACAATCGTGCGATAGCCGAAAGAGAAGCTATCAACAACAGATGCGCGAACGCAGCCTGATGTGGTACATCCGGTAATAATAGTCGTGTCTATACAGTGCTTTGTAAGCCAGGCATGAATGGGCGTCTGAAAGAAAATCGAAGGCGCAGTTTTGGTGAATTCAAAAATATAGTCGGGCGCTGATATCCTCGGATCAATATCGGTGTGGGGATGACCGTGAAAAAAGCTGCCATCATAAAGAGACCCAATCTTCCAATAGGCCATATCATCGCGGCTACTCCATGCCACATTGCATGACGCTATAGGGATTTCTCGCCGGCGAGCTTCAGATATTAAGGCAACGGTGTTATTTACCGCTCGTTGCACGTGCGAAGATCGCCCAAGTGGGCTCGCCGCGTCAGTAAAACCTACTTGAAAATCAACAACTAGTAGTGCTGGTCGAGTGCCGAATCCGATTGGTTCTTGTCCATATCCAGCTTCTTCAAATTCGTCCATAATAGTTCATCCTTGTTAGTATTGTTTTAGATAGGTCTGGACTTAACTATGCTCATTATGTGAAATAAAATCAAGACTGCGTTTCGCATACTTTTTTTAATCGGTTTACAGATTCAGACCCCAGAAATTTTTTTCAAATCACACCTTCGGCGCGAAGTGAGGCCAGGTCTTCGGTCGAGCAACCCAGACCTGCAGCATGACGTCGATAAAGTGCCATCATCATGCCGCCAAATGCTAAGCGATATGACAGCATATCAGATATAGCAACGCCAATAATTACAGGGCCGGAATCGTCGTTTGGTGAACGTGTAAGGTAAAGGACACTTGCCAATGCGACAGCTGCTTTGTCGTCCGCGGGTCTGTTTCTCACGGGTCCGTCTTGTCGAAAAGCAAAGAGGAAACAATAAACGATGTCAGGATTTATAGCACGTATTATGTCGTAATCAATACCCCAGGACGGAAGCTTTCGATAAAAACATCTGCAGAGGCAGCTTTCGCGAGAAGCAACTCTTTTGCTTTGGCGCTTTTCAAATTCACAGTCAAGCTTTCTTTGCCATGATGAGTAGTGCGGAACATTATGGTGCCGCCCCCATGCGTCCAGGGAAAGAATTATCTGGAGGGCTCGGCTCAGAGTAGGCGGGATTTTCTACTTTCACGACTCGGGCAGCATGCTAACGCATCATGAGTGATACAGCAGGACCGAGCAGAAATAGCGACACGTCAATAACAGTTATGGCCGCTAGTTTTATATCTTTCTCACCTTAACAAAGGCCACCATGCTCGCCTCCTTTCAAATTGACTGGTAAGCTAAAAGGCGAAAATCCACGATAAATAACAGCTACCGAAGTCCCATTATCTGATATGGGGCAGTCACGGAGCGAGATTTGAATTCCTCTCTTAGACTTATGAATACTCTAACAGGGTAGGTTATGTTAATTAAGCGAGGCAAACCATACAGTCGTGAAAATTAAAAGCCATATAAATTCTGATAAATATGTTTGATCTGAAATTTACGATATCTTTTCAAGTGTAAAATTTAAACCAAGCAAGTCATGCCACTATAATTCAACAATAAACCGCGTAGCTTTTAAGACCAACTCAACTAGTCATTAAGTGATCCTCAACGCAGGTACGTTTCCCTTTCATCATTTCCGACCAAATTGCCCGAA
This sequence comes from Porticoccaceae bacterium, assembly GCA_002692165.1. Lineage (GTDB taxonomy): Bacteria > Pseudomonadota > Gammaproteobacteria > Pseudomonadales > Porticoccaceae > TMED48. The sequence goes on along the minus strand of NZJL01000010.1, from coordinate 7,996 downwards.
TCCATTGACGAATCAATATACCCTCATCCCATCGGTCAGAAAGCTCGCGTTGCATTGCGTCTGTGAGCGCATAAGGTGGCGGGCCGAGTTCCACCAAGAATCGCAGGATTGCTTTTTCGGAGTTCCGCAAGGACCACGCTTCAAATCCCTCTTTCCACCAGCTCAGGAACTGGTCAACCCAGGGCGCGTTTTGACAAAAATCCAGAGCAATTTGTATTTGTTGGTTGCTGGAGACACGCCCTTGGAAGGAGTCGGACCTTTCAATAATTTGACTAAAGTGATTTGCATCGGAACGATTTAGAGGAATCTGCAATTCACGATCAAGCACAAAGTGCGATAAATCCGCACACAAGCGCAACTCAGGAACCATGGCCAAAACCTCAAGCGTATAAAACAAGTCATTTAAAGTGCTATTACGATGNGTTTCAAAAAGCACAGGAAATGGAAATGTCTTGGCCTGATCTAGCCACTTTTCAATAACAGGAATAGCCTCATTCACAGTCCGCGGCATCACTCCGCCTATGATATTTACTTGCGTCGCGTTAAGATCATCGGCCATTTCAAGGAGCGGTTTGAGCGAATGTAAATCGTGAGGAAAGGCGTTAATCATGCATTTAAGCCCCAGATCCTCAAATTGAGGCTTAAGTTTTAAACAAGCCTCAATTTCCGAGGTATTGGGATCAAGACAGGCACCGTCATAATCAGCTTCCGCAATTCGTTCTAAGTGTCTCTCTGGAGGCTGTTCAGCTTGACCCGGGATCCTAGCCTCCATAGCCCAGAGTGACTGATAAATTTCAAGGTGCTGTCTCACTAGTTAGAAAGAGGTCAGGAAAGAGGCGGCGTTGCCGCCGGTTAGTTGCGCGGATTGGGCAGCTTTTAAGAAATCAGCTCCGGTAACATGTTTTAACCCTGGAGCGTCATGAAAAATTCGGTAGCGCCGATAACGATGATACATCAACAGCTGAGGCCAAAGTCTTATGACCGTCTTTGGGTTATCACCAAACATTTTGCGATGAAGTTGCGGCAGGTCGAACCATGGTGTTGTCGGTTTGGCATGATGTGCGTTATGGAAACCAAAATTTAGGATGATCCAATTTACAAAGGGAAAACGCCAAGACAATATTGGACTGAAAGTGTGTTCCTGTTCCCAAGCAAGGTCGCCTTTATGCATGGAGACCTCATCAGTGTACATATTAGTGCGATAGGGGTAGTCGTGTTCAAGCCCGTCAACAAAGCGAAGCACAATAATCATAATCATGTAGGCCAGAAAATAGCCAGTTAATGCAGCAAAACTCCATAAAGCAATAGAAATTAGTAAAGCACTGCGCACCAAAATCACCGCTAAATTCCGCCTCCACTGATTGCGACGTTGCGGAATTATGAATGCGGTAAATACCATGATAGTGTGCATTAGAATGTCATGAGCAGGAATGTAAAACCATTCTAAAACGATCGTAAGACGATAAACCTTAGGGTGCCTCTTAAAAAATGCTTCATAGTCAAACCAAACCACATCATCATTTTCGACGTGATGCCTAAAGTGCTTCATTCGAATATCTTCGACGGTTCCATAGCAGGAACCGCAAATCCATCCCAGCAGATTTGCCAGTTGGAGGTTATGGCGGTTTACTTTGAACAGAGTATTGTGTGCGCATTCATGAATGAGATAGGCAGCAATTATCATCCCATGCCCAAGCAATATCACGCCCGGCAAAAATCCGACCCATCCGCCTACAAAGAGAAGAGACCATCCAGAAAGATAGGCAGTCAAGGCATAAAAAATTGCGGCACTATGCCAACGTCGGCCTCGTTTAGTTTTGAACGTCCAACTGGCCATGATATTAACGTGCCTCCCCAGTAATTCAAAAAATCATTTACGTCAAGTTGCATGTTATAAATGGATATCGCTGATATGCAACCGATTTTTATCTTGTGGACCAATTTAATCATATATACGAGAGCTTTCTGAGCGGTCCATGACAGCTTTATGAGGAAAAGTAAACCAAAGGCACGGAGCAAGGCAACAAATATCGTATTCAGCGGCGTCTCTCCAGCCTCACCGAAATCCCATTCTTTGGCCTAGTGGTTAGACTCATCAGCGGCTCTATTTCGGCATCAGTGGTAACATTTAAACGAAATTTCTGAACCACCATTGAGATTATAAATACGGCCTCCATAAGCGCGAAGTTATTGCCTAGGCAAACCCTGGGTCCGCCTCCAAATGGAATATATGCATAGGAATGTTGTTCTCGCAGCGTTTCTTTATCGAATCTGTGCGGATCAAAAAGTTCAGGGTTGCCCCAAAAATCCGGATGCCGATGCATTAAGTAGGGGCTGAAAAACAGATCGGACCCCCCTTCGATATGATAGCCGCCAAGCTTATGGTCCTTCTCAACACGGCGTGGCAACATAGGCACAGGAGGATATAGACGCATAGTTTCCTTAAACACCTTAAGGCAATAACTTAGACTAGAGTAATCCGAGGCTTTCGGAATTTTTTNNCCGAGGACAGAATCAACCTCGCGNTCAAGATTGGCTCTGATGCCGGTTTGCTGGGAAAGGATACCCCAGAGCCATGACAGCGCATTGGCTGTAGTTTCATGACCTGCGATAAACATGGTCATTGCTTCGTTTCTCAACTCATGATCTGATAACGGTTCTCCAGTTTTGTCATCCCTTGCTTCCATTAACATCTGCAACAAATCCATGGGTTGCTCTTCGCATGCTCGCCGTTGGCGTATAATCCGGAAAATTATTTGGTCTAACTTTACAATGTATCCACAATAATTTTTATTGCTCGAAAATGGCAACGCATAGAACCATTGAAATGGGAGGGTAGCTCTCCGATTAGTTGCTGCGAGGAGCGGTGGAAACGTTGCGCCAACGGTTTGAAGGTCCTCGTCGGATAATGCGGTACTGAATAATGCCTTCACCACTACTTTAAGCGTAACCTGCATCATTGCACCGGTTAAGTCGATCACCTTTCCGGCATCGCAGTCGGTCTCCCACTGGTCCAGCATTTCTTCTATACTTTTGGTCATTAGATTAGCGAGACCGGCGATTTGACCCTTGTGAAAATAAGGTTGCACCAGTAAACGCTTGAGCTTCCATTCATCCCCAATAGAGGTAAAGGTGCTCTCGCCCAAGACCTCCTTAACAATCTTAAAACTAATGGTTTTCTTGGAATAATTGGCGCTACTGCGAGTCAAAACATCCTTGATCAACTCTGGATGATTGATAAAGTAAGCTCGCTTTTTTAGCAACTTAAAGGTCACAATGTCGCCATAGGCGTTTGTGAGAGATTGCAACCAGTCCATGCGTTTATGACTGGCAAAATGCAAAAGGCTGCCTATATAGGGGTAACCTTTTGGACCTAACGGCACCGCTTTTAAAGTCATCGTAAATTCTTCTCAGATTCCAAGCCCTGCTGACCAAACGATCGATGAGCACACAAGCTCAGCTTAAAGCTCCAAAGGAAGTTTTCGAATTATCCAAACTCTAGGGGCTTTGAAAGCCGAATATAGAAAAAATTTTAATGCATAGCCCGTGTCCGCTGTTTTCCATCAGGTGGGTTATAAACTATGCATTGAGCATATCTTGTTTCCAGTAGGATCCTCAAGATACGCCAGATAAAAGCTTATTGGAGCCTCCCCCCTCACCCCTGGAGGATCTTCAATAGCCTTACCACCATTTTTCAGACCAGCTTTGTGCCACGCATCCACCTGCTCAGTGCTATCTGCCTTGAAACCAATTGTACATCCATTACCATGACTAGCTGGCTCATTATTAATTGGTTGAGTTATAACAAATATAGATCCTTCATGAAAATAAAGATAACGCATGTGCCCTTTATCATTTGGATTAGCAACCCCCGGCTTTGCTCCTAGCTCTCCTAAGATAGCATCGTAAAACTTCCTTGATTCCTCAATGTCGTTGGCACCAACCATGATGTGACTATACATAAAGATTGTCCTTTCACGTTTTTATGGGAAAAAAGATTCCCGCGGTCTATTTGGCTATTGGTNCNCCTGCTTTCTTCCAAGCGATAAAACCNCCGGTNAGGTTANTAATTNGCCCTNATCNCANNTGAGAGGCCGACTTTGCCGCCAAAGCGGACCTGCCGCCAGATGCGCAGTAAAAAATAAATGTTTTATCCCTCGCCAGTTCCGCCTTGTGAAGTGGGCTTTCGGGATCGACATAATACTCCAACATACCGCGAGAGCAAGATACTGCGCCAGAAATAACACCGCTTTTTGACTGCTCGATATTTTCGCGCAGATCGACAAAGACATACCTATCGTCGGTGACAAATGCTAGTGCATCTTCCGCAGTGATAGTGGGTAGGCCATCCAGTGCCTCGGTGACTAAAGTTTTCAGATTCTTAGTAATGGTTTGTACCATGTAATGATTTCCTTAGATTTCACGATGCAGTTTTGGTTTCCAGAAAGGTCGGAACAACTCAATCTTCGGGCAGCGGTCCATAACAACTTTCATGCCGGCATCCTCCGCAATCCTTGCGGCTCGTTCGTTGTAAACACCAATCTGACTCCACAAAACTTTGGCCCCGATTCCTGCTGCCTCAAGCGCGATGGCAACCAAATCCTCCGAACGCCGAAATACTTCCACCATATGGACTGGTCGATCAATTTCGCTGAGTGAGGGATAAACTTTTAGGCCCCGAATTTCCTCAAGACCATCGCGTGGGTTGACTGGAATCATTTCATAGCCAGTCTCATGAAGAACACGCAACACTCCATAGCTGAATTTGGTCTTGTCGGGACTGGCTCCCACCATGGCAATGGTTTCGACAGAAGAAAGAATATCTTGCAAGTAATCGTCATTATAAGGTTCAGCATGATTCATGTAGCCCACTTCAGGTCTCCTCGGGAGTGGCAATGTCAGCCTTCAATTCGTGCGCAGCCAGAGGATCACGAAAAGGGTTGCGATAAAGTAAATCGTGACTTTCCACACCAATCTCTAAAACACAATCAGTTTTCGCACGAGCTACACAAAGAATTACATAGCCGTTGTTAATCTGCCATTGATTTAATGCCACTTGAGTACTTTGATCGATAGTGCCCGCGATAAGCTTGGCAGCGCAGGTGATGCAACCACCATAACGACACCCATAAGGAAGATCTACACCCTGATCGCGCAGTTCTTCGAGCAACGATCGGCGGCCCATCGCCTGATAGCGGGCGTTGTTGCGGTTGGCCAGCGTAATAGTCATCATAACCAAATATCGCTAGTGCAATCTCCACCGGGATAGCGAGTCTCATGGCAACGCGATGGCCCATTGGGCTCATTACCAAAATCGACGATAAAATCACGGTCAATCTCCAGTCCACCATTTTCGGTATCGCAATTAACCATCAACATACAACCACCATTTGTGCGAATTTCTGGATAAAATTGGTTATCCCAAGTGCTGAAAAGCGATGTGGTCACATATAGCCGCTTGCCGTCAAGTGATAGCTGGATCATTTGTGGGCCGCCAGTTACCTTAACTCCGTTAACTTCAGGCGCCTTATTCAACAAGCCGCCCATCCATACCTGGCCAGTTAGCTCNGGGTTATGCGGGTCTGAAATGTCATACTGACGGATATCGCCGTGCAACCAATTGCAGAAATAAAGATATTTATCATCCATGGACAATAGGATCACTGATATAATTCCAGGGATCGGAATCGGCCATTCAGGATGCGGTTCATTGTCGACATCAATAATCTTTTCCCATTGCCAGACGTCGGAATCATCCTTCCACCAGTGAATGATATTGGCGGAGAGTGCCGCACCGCAGAAGCCATGACTGCTGTCCGGATTATGATGGAAACGCACTTCGAGCGGAATCAAGCCATCTTCGCCGAGATAAAAGGTTTGTTGAGGTTCTCTTTTTTCAAAATCCCAAAGATGGATACGGCGACCATATTTCAGATGACCGACTTCCTCCAGATCGAAGCCAGGCATGAATGTATTGGGAGAAGCCCACTCTGAGGATGCCATAATATTGTGGCGCGGCTGATACCAGAAGTCATAGCCAAACGGGATATCTCCCATGGAATTTTCCCAGCGACCTAAGATATTAAAATCCTTATCAAGATGAAGATAGCCACCTGGCGCCTCACCTTTCGCGTCCCCGAGCATTGAGATAATGATTTCTGATCTCAGGCAGTGAATAGTATGCGGCGCCGAAAGCCCGGTCTTCGATTTGATCTCGACCCCTTCAATAACTTTATACAACCGAGGAGCACGCGGATCAAAGGCCGTATCGATGATATGGATATTTGATGACCTTACTCCCGGAACCAGCAAATAGCTTCGGCTAACGGAGTTATCATCGAAACACGACGAGCAAGCATTCCAACCCATATGATGTAATTCATCGCCAATGCCGGGCATCTCTAGCCGATGGATAACCTCGGAATAGGCTGAACTGTCCGGATCACAATCTATAGTGCACAAATAATCGGGCTTCTGAATGCCAGTGCCCGTATAAATAGCAATGGTGTAGAGAATCATCTCACGAGGCGCTTTGATCGCTTCATAGGGGCTCGCGTAGCCAGGACCGCAGCAATCCATCAGAGAAACTCCACTTTGAAAAAAAATCATCTATCATCGCATATTACTTTCTTCTTTAACTTCACTCAATCAATTAGCCGCAATTCGGTCTTTCGTTGTTAGACGTTTCATAAACTTGGCTGTCTTATCTTGGTCTTTTTTATATGATGGCACTCAGGGCCAATTTTTTATTTCCTCCGGGCTTGAAAAACAACAATATCTAGCATACTATACCCCCCATGGGTATACGATTCGCGATGACGCTGCTATGCTTGCTTGCAAGAGATCTCGATGCAAGACCCATCTCATACTCAGGGGCATCAACGCTGATGGCATTTTCGAACGATATCAAAAACTCGGTCTACTATCATTACTCCCCAACTTATAAATATTCCTTAGGTGTTGAGTTTGTGAGGGATAAGTTTCAAAAGAAAAATTATGCTTCTCTTAGATTCACGTCCTTACTGAATCGTAAGAATACCCAGCACTCACAACGAAATCTATATTTTCAATCGGGCATTAGCTTTGATGAGCCCCATAACCGCTTCTACGGAATCCAAGGAGACTGGGAAACTAGGAGGTGGTATTCAGGCTTCAATTTTAAAAAACTGGACTATAAGGGGGTCAATTATACTGAACAATTTTATCAATTTGGCGTGGCCCCATATATCGGAGAGTATGGTGACCTTCACTCATGGATTATGATCAAGAGCAGAAAAAACTCTTTTGAGAGCAATTGGTCTACCTACCCGGTGCTTAAATTTTTCAAAGGCAATGCGCTTATTGAGCTTGGCTACAGCAAAAAAACTCAATGGGATGCGCACATAATGTATCGGTTTTAGGGGTTTTCATGAGAAGAATTTATTCATTATTTCTTTTGGTAAGTCTCCATGCTTGGGCAGACTCAAATCGCGACGAAATTGATCATATACATACCAATCATGCTCAAGAGAAATTCGTTGATGGTGAGACTCTCGAAATAGATTCACAAAGGTTTGAAAAATTTATTGAAGGTCTATCTAACTGCCAAATTGCAATTATAAGTGTAAAGGGGATGGTCTGTGATTTTTGTGCCCGTGGAATAGAAAAGACTTTTAAAAGAGACTCTAGCGCAATAAAGGTAGATGTGGACTTGAGCAATGGAAAAGTGTTAATTGCGTTCGCTAAAGATATAAAAATTGATGTTAATGGTATTAAAGAAAAAATTCTAGCCAACGGCCAGAACGCCACCGACCTTAAAGTTTTGGGTATCTAAAGAGCATGAATTTAAGGAACAACTCAGCGAACTTTCTCTCTCTATTTGCATCGTCTGCAACCCTCATATGCTGTGCCCTTCCAACATTTTTCGTCGTGTTAGGAGCCGGCGCATCATTTGCGAGTTTAATAACGATTTTTCCTTTTTCGGTAGCGTTATCACATAATAAAATATATATCTCAT
>NZJL01000009.1 GCA_002692165.1 Porticoccaceae bacterium | reverse complement strand
AAGAATTGCATTTGGAGATCGGATGATGCAGAAGAACCCGATGACGCCAGAGGGAGAAAAATCTCTCAGGAAAGAACTAGACTTGTTAAAAACGACCAAGCGCCCGACGATTATTGAGGCGATAGCTGCTGCCAGAGAACATGGTGACTTAAAAGAAAATGCTGAATATCATGCGGCGCGTGAGCAACAAAGTTTTGTTGAAGGGCGGATTCAGGAAATTGAAGGTAAACTTTCGCATTCACAAGTGATTGATATTGCGACAATGCCTGCAGGTACTCGAGTGATTTTCGGCTGTACGGTAGTTATTATAAACATGAAAACGGATGACATTTCTAGATATCGCATCGTTGGGGACGATGAAGCGGACGTTANCGCTGGNAAGATTTCTTATCTCTCCCCAATCGCAAAAGCATTGATTGGAAAGGAAGTTGGCGACCTGGTNCAAGTTATTACTCCAANTGGTGAGGTNGAATANGAAATTGATNANGTGGANTACGCNTGACCCATTTAGTGCCCNAGAAGAAAGAGTATCAGCGCTTTTTGAGCATGTAACCTGTTTTCTGCTTGATCCCAAACAACAGATATTTTTTTATCTTCAATNAGTTCAGCTGAAACTTCTTCNCCACGATGAGCTGGAAGACAATGCATAAAAATNGCGTTTTCTGAGGCAGTGGACATTAGTTCATGGTTTACGCAGTATTTCTGGAACTTTTCGAGACGCATCTCTCTTTCTTTTTCTTGACCCATTGAGGTGAATACNTCAGTGGTAACGAGACTTGCGTCTCGCGATGCNTCCTTAGGATNCNGGANTAATTTTACTCTTGAGCCNGCCTCTCGCACCAAATCAGCAGANGGTTCAAATCCCTCTGGACACGCAATATGNAGNTAAAAATCNAATAAAGNTGCTGCATTNATCCAAGATTGGCACATATTATTNCCGTCGCCAATCCAGGAAACAACTTTATCTTTAATGGGACCACGATGTTCTGTAAAGGTAAGAATATCTGCCAAAAGCTGACACGGATGGAATTCATCACTGAGCGCATTTATCACAGGCACGGACGAAAATTTAGCGAACTCTTCGATATTTGCATGAGAATATGTTCTCATTAATATGATATCGACCATCCTAGAAATAACCCTAGCTGAGTCCTTTAGGGGCTCTCCTCTTCCTAGCTGGCTATCATTTGTCGATAGAAAAATAGCCGATCCGCCCATTTGAGCCATGCCGGCCTCGAACGAAACTCTNGTNCGCGTTGATGATTTTTCAAAAATCATTGCTAGCGTTTTGCCGTNAAGGACCGCAGAACTTTGGCCAATATGATGGCTTTTTTTTAACTCGATGGCTTTTTGCAATATCGAATTAGCGTCATTCTTGCTAAGATCCCTCAGAGTTAAGAAATGTCGTATAGTCATAAATCTATTACTAGTCTTTGTTAAAATTTTTGATCAGAGGGCAAAGGATTGATATAAGAATGTCGATTTGTTCATCAGTCATCACCAAGGGCGGCAATAATCTTACAATACAATCTGCGGTTATATTGACAATTAGACCACTGTCTAAAGCTTGAGAAAAAAGTGATTTACATGGTCTGTCTAGCTGNATGCCCACCATGCATCCGAGGCCTCGAATATCTAAAACATGTTNGACGTCACGCANCTCATGCCTTAACTTCTGAATGATGAGCTCACCTATCCTGCCTGCTCTAAAGATTAGATCCTCTTCCCGGATTACCCTAAGGACGGCCAAAGCTGCCGCACAGGACAAAGGATTCCCACCGAAAGTTGATCCATGATTACCTGGTTGTAATATTTCTGCAGCATGATCGCCAGCCAAACAGGCGCCGATTGGTATGCCATTCCCAAGACCTTTTGAAGTGGTGACTACGTCAGGCAGGATTTTAGAATGTTGATAGCAAAAAAATTGCCCAGTTCTCGCATTACCGGTTTGAACCTCATCTAGCATCAAGAGCCAGTCATTTTGATTGCATATTTCTCTCAAGTTATATAAATAATCGTCCGCAGGCATAATAATTCCGCCCTCGCCTTGAATAGGCTCGACCAGCACTGCACAAATGTTTGGATTGTTCTCTGCAATCTTTCTTACAGCATCTGTATCATTGAAGGGAGCGCGAACAAAACCGGCAACCAAAGGCTCAAAACCGGCTTGCACTTTCCTAGAACCTGACGCACTTAGTGTGGCTAGTGTTCTTCCATGAAATGCATTGCTCATGACAATAATTGTAGGCGTTTTCATGTTTCGGTTATGCCCATACAAACGAGCAATTTTAATTGCTGCTTCGTTGGCCTCAGCGCCTGAATTACCAAAGAAAACTTTATCCATGCCGGAGNCCTTGCAAAGTTCTTCAGCTAATTCGCGCTGTCCAGGGATGTCNAAAAAGTTTGAGCAGTGATTTAACTTGGAGGCTTGTTCCGCTATTGCTGATGTAATAGAGTCGTGACTATGTCCCAATCCACAGACTGCTATCCCTGATAGGCCGTCTAGATATCTCTTGCCTGAGCCATCCCAGAGCCAACATCCATGACCCTTAACAAGCGCGACAGACCTATTGCCATAGGTATTCATTANTGCTTCNTCAATCATGTTTTANGGACTCTCGACAATTCCTCACTGAATTGAAAACAATTAAAAAAGGCAGCCGCGCTGCCTGATGAATCCCAAATAATATCTTGCTTTGATAATTCTGGCAATAATAGCCGGGTTAATTTTGGATCTCACTTCGAAAGCTGCGCCACATTCCGAAACTAAGGATTCTTATATTTTTATTATGGATCTTATTAATTGCCAGGGTGTGTGTTAACATTTCAATGGTGGTGCGATTAAGTGTGCCCCGGTTATTACACTTCTTTAATTTATAGGGTTACATTCGGCGCTTTAATATTTGTGCGAATTTTGAGGTTAATATGGAAGTCATGGATAATATTCGTGAGCAGGTAGAGGGGAACTCAGTCATTCTTTATATGAAAGGTTCTCCTAACCAGCCTCAGTGCGGGTTTTCAGCAACAGCGGTTAAAGCGGTAATTGATTGTGGACAGAGATTTGCTTATGTGGATGTGCTTTCTAATCCATCAATTAGAGCTAACTTGCCCAAATATGGAGATTGGCCTACGTTCCCCCAATTATGGGTGGCTGGGGAGTTGGTTGGCGGAAGTGACATAGTTGCCGAAATGCACAATAATGGCGAGTTGAAGAAACTCATAGATGCAGCCATAGAGGAGGATGCCGAGGTCTCTAGAAAGGACGATTAAGTACCATAAATAGACGTTAAATGTACAATCTAGTTTTTTACCACACACCTCACAGCTGTTCTAAAGTTCATCAGTTCCCGCTCTGAACTGTATCAGGTCTGTGCCATCCCTTATTAATCTGCATGTATCTAACGTCATAATGTCCGCGTTTTCGGTCGTTAAAAAATGCGGTTAGTGTCTCAGCGACCACCGGAAATGCGAGTTGTTCCCAGGGTATGTCTTCCTCGACAAAGAGTCGGACATCGGACGATTCCATGGTTTTCGAGAAGTATGGATTATCCATCCGAGCGCGATAAAAGATGTAAACCTGTCGTATGTGTGGAATGTCATAAATGGCATAAAGCTTAGCGTCAACAACCGAAGCCATAGATTCCTCTTGGCACTCACGAATGGCCCCTTCCAGAGTAGATTCGTCATTCTCCAGAAATCCCGCGGGTAGCGTCCAAAAACCTTTTCGAGGCTGGATGTCTCTCTCACATAACAGAACACTGTCTTCATAAGTTGGCAAAACACCAACAATAACCCTTGGGTTCTGGTAGTGTATCGTGGCGCAATTCCTGCAGACAAAGCGAGGCCGATTGTCACCGGGGGGAACCTCTCTGATAACGGCTTTACCGCAGTTTGAGCAAAATTTCATAATGTATCCTGAAAAAATTATGGGAGATTATAAAGCACAAATGCTGAAAACACTTAAGCAAAATTTAAAGGCAAGATGTCATCTTGTGAAACCTCAGCCAATCGATGGGGAGAAGTCACTTAACGCGGCTGTTCTCGTCGTATTATGTGGAGATGATGATGACTTAGAACTCCTTCTTACTGTGCGATCTGAACACGTCAATCGTCATAGGGGAGAGGTCGCTTTCCCCGGAGGCATGTGGCAAGGGGGAGATGATAGTTTATTAGACACGGCTCTTCGCGAGGCAGAAGAAGAAGTTGGTGTTAGAGAGAGTTCACTGGAGTTGTTGGCTACACTTCAAAGTTCCTCCCCACTTCAGAATCATATCACGGTAGCTCCGTTTATTGCATACATGACGAGAGAGCAGAAATTAATAGCACAACCTTCTGAAATCTCTCAAATATTTAGAGTTCCTATACAATATTTGATGAACAAAAGAAATTATTGCTATTTTAAAAAAAATTTCGATGGCAAATCCTTGTCTTTACCGCACATAGATTATAATGAACACAGAATCTGGGGATTCACTCTAAAGGTTTTGGTTGATCTTCTTAATATAGGTTTGGATGCTGAAATCCATTTGTGTTTCCCCTTTAAAACTCACAACACAAATTGAATTCGAAAGGAGGTTGGATGCTTTACGAAATAGATGGTGAGTCCCCCAAAATACATCAGAGCGCATTTGTAGCTTCAAGTGCAGATATCATGGGCTCGGTGATTGTTCGGGCCAGGGCCAGTGTTTGGTTTAATGTTGTCATAAGGGGGGATTGTGATGTTATTGAAGTGGGGGAGCGTTCGAATATTCAAGACGGATCTGTATTGCATGCGGATCCGGGGCAGCCAATGTTAATTGGTAAAGATGTTACAGTTGGACACAAGGCCATGCTTCATGGTCGAAGCATAGGTGATCGAACATTAATTGGCATAAATTCTGTGGTGCTTGATGGTGCTAAAATCGGCTGTGATTGCTTGATCGGAGCTAATGCTCTCATAACCTCTGGCGCTAATATACCAGACGGCTCTCTTGTTCTGGGATCGCCAGGAAAAGTCATTCGACAATTAGATCAAAAAACTAAAGAATTTTTGCTTTACTCTGCTGGTCTTTATGTCGAAAAGGCAACCATAATGAGGACGAAATGCAGAGAAATTTTATTATGACGTGCAGCGCCATTTGAACAGACGCCTCGTTGAAGAATGTTGCAAAAAGAAAGCTTTTTACTTTAATCTACTGGGCAATCAGCGCTCCTGGTAATCTCCATCCCCGCCAATTTTTAGAGTGGTAACTTCCACTTTCTTAATCATGACACTATTAAACTCTTTAGTTTCAAACTTATACTCTTTCAGCTGGAAGCTAACATTTCCATCAGGAATGCGTTCGAGTCCCTCCAGCACAAGCCCATTCAAGGTTTTAGGACCATTTGTTGGTAAATTCCATCCGGTAGTTTTATTTATCTCTCGGATTGTAACGGAGCCGTCAATGGAGTAACTTTCGTTAGTCAACATACGAATCTCATGATCATGATCGACGTCATTGCTAGTGAAATCACCAACGATTTCCTCTAAAATGTCCTCCAAAGTAACTAGTCCTTGCACTTCCCCGTATTCGTCCACCACCATCGCGTAACGTTTACTACTTTTTTGAAAATTCAAAAGTTGAGTAATAAGACTAGTGCTTTCAGGCACGAAGTAAGGATCCTCACAAAAGCGCTTGATCTTGTCTTGAGTTAGGCTATTTGATCGTAATAGCTGATATCGTTTTCGTAAATGAAATACGCCCAAAACATTGTTTATGTCACCAACATAAACGGGTAACCTGCTGAATTGTGCATTAACTATTTGTGGTTTCAGTTGCTCAACAGGATCCTCCAAGTCGAGACCAACAATTTCGTTCCGTGGTATCATAATGTCTTCTATGGTGACATTTTCTAAATCCAGCATACCTTTCAGCATACGCTGGTGGTTATCAGATATCTTGCCCCCAGATACATCCACGACTGATTTTAGTTCCTCGGTGTCTAATCCATCATCTCTATTTTTGTTTGGATCAAAACCTAACAAGCTTATGAGTCCATTTGTAAGTTTATTAATTATCCAGACCAGCGGGGCCAAAAAGTACAACAGGGGCCTTAGAATATGACTAGCCTTAAACGCAAACCATTCTGGATTTTGTGCGGCAATGCTCTTGGGAGTTATTTCTGAAAACACCAACACAAGTATTGTTAGGGTCGCTGTGGCAACCCACGGCGCTGCAGCGGGACCAACATAAATAATTGCCAACATATTGGCAATTATTGCTGCAAGAATGTTGACGGCGTTGTTTCCGATAAGGATCAAACCAATCAATTTGTCGGGCGTAGCCAACAGTTTTGCGGCACGTCTAGCGCCCGCACTTTTTTTCCTTTGGTGCCGCAAACGATAGCGGTTCAGCGCCATCATTCCTGTTTCCGAACCTGAAAAGAAACCTGAGACAATCAATAAGATCAGGAATGCAGTCCAAAGTACTAAAGAATTTGAACCGTCCAAAAACATCTTTCCTTCAACATTAGGGATCCTAATGGTGTATCAGTTGCACTTATTTGGCAACCAACTTTCGAATTTTTTACACAGAAGGAGTGAGCTAACCGGTTATGATGTATTCGAAAACGAATTTTGTCCCCACATATGCTACCAACAATGAGAAAAATCCAGCCCAGGTGAGTCGGATGGCTATCAGGCCCCGCCAGCCTCGATAATATCTGCCATAAAGTAATATTGCATTGAATATCCATGCTAGGTAACTAAGAATCGCTTTAGGAAGCAGAGTTGCGGTAAAGAAGTTCTCATAGACCGCCAAGCCCGATAGTAACGATAGTGTTAAGAAAAACTGCCCGACCAAAATGACATTAAAAAGTACTAATTCCATTGTCTCTAGAGGAGGCAGTGTTTTGATCAAAAAGATTCGACGCTTACGCTTAAGTTGCCAATCTAGCATGCCAATAAAAAGTGCTTGGAGTGCAGCAATTGCCAATAGGCTATATGCTAATATTGAAAAAAGTATGTGAGCTTCCATACTTGCAGACAGAGTCAAGACGGAGCTGCTGCTGGGAATGATAGTCGCCATTAATAATGTGGCTGAGGAGATAGGGAAAAGTATTAAGTAAAGAGTATGCTGTATTTTTGTCAAACCACTCGCAAATACTATTAGATTTATCGCGAGAGAAATGAGAACGAATATTTTTAGCAGGCTTAAATCCAGCCCCTCGGGCGCCATAAGGAAGTTAAGGGTAGCAATGAGGTGGGCTAGCAAAGCCAACGCAGTAATCATTTGCAATCGGGAGCTGTTAAATTCGATATTGGATCGAAGTTTAAAAATGTAATAGACCAGCCCCCCTAAATAGAGAGCAACGGCGGTTAGTCCAGCAATTAAATTGGTCATATTGAATCTAGGCGCCGATAATCCACAAACTTTCCTCACCGTAATAATAACGGTTATCATTATCAAAGGTAAATGATTTATTCATCATGAGAGTTTGGCATATTCCATCACTTGGGTGAAGTTTGATCTAAAATTAACGTTATACTGCTGTACTTTGAAAGTACAAGGATTACCAAACATGGCTATGTTTAAGAATCTAAGCGAGCGCCTTTCCGTCACGCTTAAAAAAATAACCGGAAAAGCCAGTATCAGCGAAGGTAATATACAAGAAACCCTGAGAGAAGTACGAATGGCGCTGCTAGAGGCCGATGTTGCTTTACCCGTGGTGAAGAGCTTCTTATCGCAGGTTAAAGAGAGAGCGCTTGGCCACGAGGTAAAAAACAGCCTTAATCCAGGACAACAGTTCCTAAAGATTGTTCAAGCAGAACTTACAGCTGTAATGGGTGAAGAAAATCAAAGGTTAGAACTATCTGTTCAACCCCCAGCTGTTATATTGATGGCAGGAATGCAAGGTTCTGGAAAGACTACTTCCTCTGCCAAGTTGGCTCGCTATCTGAAAGAGCAGCAACGCAAAAAAGTTATGATGGTGTCCGTTGACATAAACAGAGCGGCTGCCATTAAGCAGCTGGAAATTTTGGCTTCCGAGGTGGGTGTCGACTTTTTCCCCACGAACGTGTCCGATAAACCG